>JAGLDP010000185.1 GCA_023145515.1 Bacteroidales bacterium | reverse complement strand
ATCCTTTAACTTCTGATTTTTTCACGAAGTTAGTGCCGTCTGTTGACACATAGGCAATATTATATATACTTGCAAAAACAGTTCCGTCACTGGCAATTGCAACATCTTGTGCAACTGAGTCAAGTCCGGGAATAGGGTTTGTCCAGCTTGTACCACCATCCTTAGTAACACGCAAACCCTTTCGAGTGGCTGCATATACTATACTTGCGTTAGTAGGATCAGAAGCAATAGCATTAACCCATACAAAAGCTTCCTGAGTGGCTGCGTCTTTCCAGGTTGCGTTCAGTCTGGAAAAAGTATTTCCACGATCAGTAGATTTGTAGACTCCTTGACCGCTCACACCAAAATATTGATTATTAGGTGTGCCGTCAGCCCTAGCAAGTCCTTCACCGGTTCCAAGGTATAAATCACCATTAGAAGCCTGAGTCATGCAAGACACTACTTGATTTTCGAACAGTTCTCCATCTGTAGTTACTGATTTGGTCCATGAAGTACCTCTGGTAGTAGATTTCCAGAATCCACCGCCAACACTACCAGCAAATATCAGGCTTGGATCGTCCTGATCAATAAGGAGAGCACGAGTACGACCACCAACATTGTTAGGGCCGAGCTCTTCCCATGCCATGTTAAATGAGTTTGTGCCTTTTTTTGTAAGGTCACGAGCCTGATTCTGGGCCCGAACAAGATCAGACACATTAATTGAACCAGAAAATTGATTTACACGGCGGGCCTTCATGTAAGTTTCAGGATTCATAGGGTCAAGATCCAGGACTTTTTTTCCTGCATCACCTGTTAGTTCAAACTGACTTTGGTTAGCAGTTTGAGAAAACCCAGTTAGGCCTGCGATAAGAACAAGAGCAACTGCAAAGAGTAAGTGTTTGTTTTTCATAATGTTATAATTTCAGAAAAATCTTTTATTTCCAACAGAATATGGGCACTAAAAATACAAAAAAAATGAATAATACAAAATAAAGCTAACAATTTTGAAAACCAGCAATACCGAGGGTTTTCAATGGTTTAGATGCCTTAAAATTAGGCATGTTGTGTAACAGTTAGTTATCACGTACTTTTCCGACACGATAACTAACAAAAAGGGACAGCAAAAGTTGATTATTGTTATTACCCGTCATTACAGGTAATTTTGTTAAAAATCCTTCTAGTTGTACTCCACCTTCAATGGCTGTGATGGTGTTCTCAGAAGTACTGTATTCAAAGCTAAGTCCTGCTCTGACGAAAGCACCAGGACTTAGTGTGGTTTCATTCAAGCCCATAAAGAAAGACTCCCGATCATATATATCATATATACTTTGCATATAATCGGGATCGAATAGGGATGGCTTAAATAGAATTTCACTTGTTTCATAATTGATGCCCACTATTTTCTGATAATATATGGGCTTAAGTAGCACAAGGGTTAGTCCTCCAGAATAAAAATACCTGATCGCAATGCCTCCCTTGTCGTATTTGCTGAATAATTCTTTTTGATATCCGGCAGCAATCCTTAAAGCTATCGCTTCATTAGTTTTACCAAAAACGTATGATCGTCCCCATCCACCGGTATACGGACTCTGACTCTTATATTCTTTAGGATGATTAATTACTCCAATACCTGCACCATAAGTAAAACTACTGAATGCATTTTGTCTCTTGGTAAAGCTGGCATCAGCTCCCCAACCATTGGAGTAGAGATGTCCGGCTACTGTACGCTCATAACGATAGAAAATCTGCGCATCATCAGCTACCTCCCCTTGTCCAAATGCTCCCGTTATGGAAAAACACATAATTATTATGTACCAACTTAATTTTCTATTCAAATACCTCATATCACTTTATGCAAATTTATGAAAGAATTTAGTCAGGACAAAGTTTAATTGAGATTTTTGTTGACGGAGTTTAGTACCTGGAATCCAACTAATTGCTGGTGTCTGTTGCTGATATTTTGATAGTATATGAAAATCAGATAATCATTTTCAGTTTCATAAAAACTGCCTTCTAGTAAACTGGGGTCAATTACGCCGGGGTCAGGAACAAATCTGTACTGATAATCATAATACCCCTGCTTGATTAGGGCAGGGAGCTCGTAACTCTTTGTTTCCATGTTATACCTCATTCTAAATTCTGGAGAAAGAGACCAGTCTGACAGAGCCCCGAAAACATACATTTGCCCTCCGCTAATTGGTCCGTCAAAGGGTAAACTAAAATGGACTTTGGTGTAATCGGCTCCAGTATTGGGGTCGTAATCCAGATGATAAGTAACAAGAAACTTCCCGTTAATATCCTCTTCGAAAATATAATCGCCCACTGATCGACTCTTGTCGGGTAGAAGGTAAACATGATTCAATGGTCTTTCGAAGCGAATAAAATCAATACCTTCAGTAATATACTTCAGGTTTTTTGTCTCGAAATGGCGAAATTCACTCAAGCCAAGAAATTGATTTTCTTCTTCATAATCATATATTAGCTCACCAGGTGCAGTAAAAGTGGGACGTAGATCGGTTTTGGCAGTTTGCCAGTCAAAATTCTGAACAACAACAACCCTTATGTTTTGAAAGGGATCATCGATAGGGAGTTTATCGTGAATTATTTTGAAATCAATTTCCTGATGAGTGTAAAAATTATCAAGATTATTGCTTCTTTTGGCTTCCCCTTTAATTTCAACTTTGTAATCTACAAGAAAAAAGCGTCTTGTCAGTACAATATTTTCCTCGTTATAATCCTCAAAGACCTTTATTATATAATTACCTGACAGGGTAGGACGCATATCTTCATTCGGAATTTCAAGAGAGTAATGAATGTAGTTCTGGAGAGTATTCTGGCTAAACTCATATTCTCTGATGATTTCTTCATGCATGCCCTCCAGATAGTCGTTCTTAATTATGCCTGTTGGCTCCCAATTTGAATTACAATGAATGAGAGTGTAAGAATAAGTTACAGGAGTATCTGATAGATCATCAAAGCTCAGGATTAAAGGAAGCTTGTCATTCATGTCGAGAACAGGATAAGACAAGTTCCATTCTTCTCTTTTTAATTGAACTGTTCTAATTGTTGATTTATAAGTAAAGTCTGCAATATTTCCATGATAAATGTCATGAAAGCGTGTATTGTTGGATATATTTTGTGCAAATGTAATGTTCTTATTAAGAGGGGTATATGTAATGATGAACAAGTATATTAATAGATACTTATATCTTTTCATATGTAGAATGTTGAAATCCAAAAAAAATAATAATTTTGTGAAATAATTCTCAATAACAATACCAAATTGCTATGTCAAAGGTAATCAAAATAAAGAAGGGCCTTGATATCAAGCTTAAGGGGACAGCCGAAAAGGTTACTGTGCAAGTTGACCAGTCAGCCTTGTACGCAATTAAACCCCTGGATTTTGTCGGTTTAACTCCCAAAATGTGCGCGAGGCCAGGTGATTCAGTGAAGGTCGGAACGCCGGTATTTTTCGATAAATATCGTCCGTCTATTCAGTTTGTATCTCCTGTAGCCGGTGTACTCAAGGAAGTTGTTCGTGGAGAGCGCCGTCGAATACTTGAAGTCGTAATAGAGGCCCAAAAAGAGCCAGACTATGAAGAGTTTAGCTCTGGAAATCCAGCAGAAATGGCAGCTGAGACAGTACGTGAAACCTTGTTGAAGTCTGGACTATGGCCAGCTTTAGTGCAAAGGCCTTATGGCATTGTTGCAGACCCGGATGTTGAGCCTAAAGCTATTTTCATTTCTGGTTTTGATTCTGCTCCTCTTGGGGTAGATTATGATGTTATTTTAAAGGATCAGGAAGAAAATGTAGCTGCCGGCGTTGCAGCACTTCAGAAGTTGACAAAAGGTAAAGTTCATTTGAGTCTTGAAGATGGATTTCCTGTAAGCAAGTCATTTGCCAACCTGAAAGGGGTAGAGTATCATACTTTTAATGGTCCGCATCCTTCAGGACTTGTCGGTATTCAAATCCATCACATTTCTCCAATCAACAAAGGGGATATTTACTGGACAATCAGCCCGCAGCATTTATGCTTGATAGGCAGACTATTCCTCAGCGGAAAGTTGGGTACAGACATTGTAGTGGCTGTAGCTGGTTCACTAGTTTCCAAGCCTCGTTATGTGAGAACCAATATGGGAGTATCTCTGATTCCGGTATTGAAAGATCAACTTGCCGGTGATTCTGCTGAAGCCAGGGTTGTTAGCGGTAACGTTCTTACTGGCACACTAGTAGAGCCTGATGGATATCTTGGTTTTTATGATTCCCTGGTATCCGTTATCCCAGAAGGGAAATATTATGAATTATTTGGATGGGTGATGCCTGGTTTGAATAAATTTAGTAATTCCAGAACTTTCCTCACCTGGCTGCGTCCGAAAAAAATATGGGATATTGATACCAATCTTAAAGGGGGAAAAAGAGCATTTGTAATGAGTGGACAATATGAGAAGGTTCTGCCTATGGATGTTTTGCCGGTGCACCTCCTTAAAGCTATTCTTGCTGATGATATCGATAAGATGGAGCAGCTGGGAATCTATGAGGTGATAGAAGAGGATTTGGCTCTTTGTGAATTTGTATGTACATCCAAAATCGAAGCTCAATCAATTTTAAGAGAGGGCCTGGATCTGATGAGAAAGGAAATGAGCTGATCCTATCAGGAACCTGATTAAACAATTGTGAAAATGAAAAACGGAAAATTCAGACAAATTGTCGATAACATAAAGCCTACTTTTGTAAAGGGGGGTAAGCTGAGCTTTCTCCAATCCATTTTTGAAGGCTTTGAAACCTTTCTTTTTGTTCCGAATACGGTTACATTGAAAGGCTCACATATACGAGATAGCATTGACCTGAAGCGAACCATGTTTCTTGTGGTTATAGCTCTTGTTCCTGCAGTTCTTATGGGGATGTTCAATACGGGATACTGGCATTTTCAGTCTATAGGAGAAAATGTTTCATTCTGGACTTTAGAGAGTTTCTTCTATGGCTTTCTGCGAGTTATGCCTCTTATCATAGTAGCTTATGGTGTAGGCTTAGGTACTGAGTTTGCAGTTGCCCAGGTAAAAGGACATGAGATAAATGAAGGATTTTTGGTGTCCGGAATGTTAATTCCTCTTATTGTTCCTATTGATACTCCTTTATGGATGGTGGCTCTGGCAACTATTTTTGCCGTCATTATTGGAAAGGAGATTTTTGGTGGTACCGGAATGAATATTTTAAATCC
>JAGLDP010000184.1 GCA_023145515.1 Bacteroidales bacterium | reverse complement strand
GAAAAAACCGGTATCACAATGACTCAATTTGCGATACCGGGGGGATGGATTTGGGAACCATACATTGCTGAGGCCCATGCGTACGGACTAAATGCAGTTTACGCTCACAAATCTGAATTCACCGGTTCTCCTTCAGGTATCCAGGTAGATGCTTCACGCAGCTGGGAAACCATGAATATCTACCGCGATTATAAATACGATGATAATTATAATCAGACTAATATTTCAGACAAAATTGATCAGATAGCTGCAGCATCTACTTCAGAAAATCATATTTGGTACAATGATTTTACGCATCGTGTTCTCTTCGGAGAAAAAGCCGGAAGCCTGCAATTTGAAACATTTGAGTACTACATGCAACATCTTGCTAATCACTATGGCAAAAGCGGATCTGATAAAATGTGGATGGCTTCCATACAGCAAATATGGGAATATCTGTATGTACGTGACCATACAACAATACTAACAGAATGGTCTGGCAATGACCTAATTATAACCATTGACATTAGTGCTATTCCTGAAGACTTAAGAACTAAATCCTTATCACTATTACTTGAGACCAACGGAAATTATTCTCTGGAAGTACTGACAGACGGTGTTGCAAACAGCTCAAATTCGTCCACGGGCCTGATTAATCTTGTTTGGGATCAGGAGGCTCCATTGCTAAAAAGGGGGAGGATCGAAGAAACGACTTCAATGGATTACGAACTTGCATTGAATTGCTATCCTAATCCTGCAAGTGAAGAATTTTCACTACGGATACGAATGGGACAATCGGATGATGCAGAATTAGTAATCTACGATCTGAAAGGGTCTGTAAAATACCAGCAGGAATTAAATCTTTCACCAGGTGTTGAAGTGCTCAATTTCAGCAAATCTGAGTTACAGCTAGAGTCTGGTGTATATTTTATTCAGATTAGCAATAAGCATGGAAGGAAGACAGAGAAGTTGGTGGTAAGGTAATTGATTTCAGTTAACCCTTCGACTTCGCTACTCTCTCTTGAAAACTATCTTGCCACCGACAATGGTGTAATCTACCTTGGTCTTCATTATTTCTTCTTCAGAGATACTCAGAAGATCCTGATTTACGATTACCAGGTCAGCCAGGTAATCCTTTTTCAGCATGCCTTTTCGTTCTTCCATAAATTGAGCATAGGATGCACCGAGAGTATATAACTCAATGGCCTTTCCCATCGATAGTTTCTGTGAGGGAAACCAACCTTCACCTTCTTCTCCCAGGCGATCTTTTCTACTCACTGCTGCATACAGTCCTTCCATCGGCTCAAGCGGTTCCACAGAATAATCAGTTCCAAAAGCCAGATGTGCACCGGCATCCAATAGTCTGTTCCATGCATAAGCCCCCTTGCATCTTTCGAGTCCGATTCGTTTCTCTGCAAAACGCTTATCTGTAATACAATGTGTGGGTTGCATAGAAGCGATAACACCTAGTTCAGCAAAACGGGGAATATCATCATCAATCAGGATTTGTGCATGTTCACTACGGTGGCGTGCATCTCGCTTTCCGTTTACCTCAGCAGCCTTTTCATAAGCATTCAGAATCCAGTTATTAGCTTTTGTACCGATTGCATGAATTCCAACCTGAAATCCCATTGCATCACATGCCACCACTCTTTTTTCCAATTCTTCATAAGTCATCTGTGGGAGTCCGGTTTTTCCAGGCTCATCCTCTAGTGGTTCAAACAACAACAGTGTACCAGATCCTAGGGTTCCATCAATAAAGCCTTTCATATATCCAAATCGTATCCAGTTACCATCTTGCGGATACCCCTTACGCACAGCATCATAACGAGCTAATTGCTCAGCACTGGCTGTTAACCTGCCAGCCACATCAATCCGTGAGGTTAATAATCCTTGCTCCTGCCAGTTTTTGAAAAAATCAGCATTTCCACCTCCGGGATACTGGATACTGGTTACTCCCAGTCGTGCAGCATAATCAAAGGCTGCCTTCCATCCGGCCATTTCTTTTGTCTTTTGTTCCTCTTCGCTCAACTCAATCCTTTTGGCTCCATACTTCAGCAAACCCGATGCTGACTCCTTAAAAATTCCCGTTGGATCACCTGTATCAGGATCTTTCTGGATCTCTCCACCAAAAGGGTCAGGAGTATCTTTAGTAATTCCGGAAGCTCTGAGCACATAACTATTCACCAAAACTGAGTGTCCGTCAGTTCTGCGCAATGCCACCGGATTATCAGGGGCCACTTCATCTAACAATTCTTTTGTTGGCCATTGCTTATCAACAAACATCTCATGCTCCCAATGTCCACCGTATATCAATACTCCCGGCTCAGTAGTCTTAACCTTCTCGGCCACTCTACGGGTAATCTCATCAGGATCTGTGATATACCGCAACTCAATATAATCAGGGTCAACCGGACCAAAATGTGCATGAGCATCATTAAACCCTGGAAAAACCATTCGGCCTTCTGCATCAATTACTTCAGTTGCTTCATCAATATATTTATCGATCTTCTTTCTGGAACCAACTTCAACAATCCATTCTCCACGAATAGCTATGGCTTCAGCTTCAGGATTATCCTTATCAATAGTTAGAATCTTAGCATTAAGAATAACAAGATCAGCAGGCTCAACAGATTCTTGCTGACAAGCAGAAAATATCAAACTGGCAGGAATAAAAAGAGCCAGAATAAAACTTCGTAAATTTTTCATTTTCAATTATCTTAGAATAGTCAAATTGCCAGAATATGGCTTTTCTTCAGGATGCAGGCTTATCAGGTAATAATACGTTCCCATTGGCAAAGGAACATCATTATATTTGCCATCCCATGGCACAGGATATCCCTGAGGAGATTCAAAAACCAGGCGTCCATTAGCATCAAAGACTTTGACAACAACCTGGCTGTAAACTCTTAATAGCTTAATCTCCCAGGTGTCATTAAATCCATCACCATTAGGGGTAAAAGCATTAGGAATACGGAAACCCATATCCAGGAATGTTATGTCAGATTTTGTGCAGTTTAAAGAATCATTGATGTGTACTGAGTATTGGCCAATACCGATTCCTGATAAACGGATGCCGTAATCCAGTGTATTCCATTGGACAGTATATGGTTCAGTTCCACCTTTCAATTCTGTAAGCAAAATACTGCCATCCAAACATTCGGCACAACTTGGAGAGCTCAGCTGAAAGGCAAAAGTTATTTCATCTGGTTCAACAATTTCTATGGGTATATCATAGGCTTTAAAACAGACCGAATCCTCCATTACCTTAAGCTGGTAGTTATCACCGGGTAGCAAGTTTTCAAAGACACCATCATTTTCATGATATGTCAGGCCATCATCGATAGAATACAGGTAATAAGAACCCATTCCATGTGCCTTCACTTCAATTCGGCCATTATTGGCTTCAAAGCATGTAATATCCTGTATATCAACTGAATTAATCAGAAGAGAATCTGGGTTAAGGAAGAATACCTGCACTGTATCGCTATTCTCACAAGCGAATTCAGTAATCTGCAAACTATAAATACCTGATTGACTAATCTGGATTTCCGATTCAATACCACCTGTTGACCAAAGGTAACTGTCGCCAATCCCTCCGCTCAAAGTAATCGGATCACTTGAACAAAAAGAACGATCATTACCCAGGTCTACTATGGGAGCCGGGTGAAAAACAGCAGAAATAACATCGGTGTATTCGCAAGCATTTTCATCAACTACAAGCAAAATCAACTCCTCATCTGATTCGTAAAGCTCAATTACCGGACCGGTAAGGTCATTACTCCAATTCCAGGAAAGATATTCATCTGAAGAAGCATCAATCGAAATTGTATCGCCCTCACAAGCACTCAAATCATCACCCAGATCCAGTGGGTGATTTTCAGAAACAAGAACAGTGTAAGTTTTCTCAACCGTACAAACTCTTCCTTCGTCGCGGGCTGTTACCTCAACCCTATAGGTACTAGTTTCCTCAGGCCTGACAATAACACTTCGGGTATCTCCTTCATCCGGATTTATCCACTTGTATTCAAACTCTCCTTCTCCTTCTATTAATAAAATGATTTCAGTATTGGGGCAGACCATACTATCGGCAGAAGCAACAATTTCCACATTAGCACCTCCCAATTCAGGAACAATTGCAAGCATAGAGGCTTCACATCCGGCATATCTGCTTGTAACATATACTACATACTCTCCTCCGTTAACATTCTCGATCTTGTTGGTCGTATTATCCGGAAAATCCTCCCATCTGTAATAATAATTCTCAACCTTACTATTGTTCGGTATTACAGTAGCACTTCCATTAGCCTCGCCGCATATTGCCTTTGTGTACTCGAAGGTAACAGCTGGTGGAGATTTAATCTCAACCTGCACCGTATCCCAACCAACACATCCGGCATAATCTACAACTCTCACTCTGAATTCCTGAATAAGTCCTATTGCGAAATCTTCTTCTGTCACGAAATAGGCTCTCTCTCTGAAGGTTTCATCAGCCCATTCATAAAAGGCACCGCTGCCAGCATTCAGCTCCAATGAATCTCCCCTGCACATTATTGTATAGTCTTTTTCAGCAAGACTTACGTCAGGGGGTTGCATAATCGTAATTCTATCAGTTAATTCCAGATTTTCTCCATTGTACCTGAATTGCACCTTGATATCATATTCCCCTGGTGCAGGGAAGAGCCATTTTGCCATCAGATACTCATCTGCTTGAATAATATTATAGGTACCTCCTGATACAGGGTCAATAATTGTAAAAGAAGCGTTAGAAGAGTACCCTCCGGCAACGCCACCACCATTTATATACAAAACAGTAGTATCGCCATAGCAGTTATGATCATATCCAAAATGTGAAATCTCAAAATCTGACATGTCAAATTGTGGTAATCCAAGGGTTGAAGTACCTCCCTCACCTGTATCATTATCAATTAACCTTACTCCATATTCTTCATAAGCAGACCGTTTGCCAAGCCTGTCTGGTCTGTTTATTACACCCAGATAATCCTCGCCTTCTATTGCAAGATATATTTTCCCATTCGGAGCTAACTGCAGTGCTCCACATGGAATATCAGGATTATTCCTTAGTATGTATACTTCTGCTATAGTACTCGTTGTGTTGAAATCCCACTGATACAGTATTCCACCATCTCTTGAAGTACCATACAGGAACCTGCCTGATGGGGAAAAAGCAAGACCATAAGATCCACGAGTTTTTTCCTTTTTATTATCCGGATCTCCGGCAGGAAGTTGAATATAAGTCCTCATCTGTCCGGTTTCATTATCAAAACGGAAAACCTCGATCATTTTCTGACCTTCAATGGCAACCGCTATTTTATCACCTTGAATAGAAGAAGCTACATACCCGATTGCACCTCTGTTTGCGCCAAAATCACTAGTTCCATTACTATGCTGTTGTCCAATGTTAATTTCCAGATATGGAGAGTAAATCTCATCAAACTTAGACACCTTATATGTGAATAAGTCGAACTCATGTGATATCAACCAATAACCTGGTTTATTAAGAGAATCAGCAATTATGCTTTCAGGATAAGGAATACCTAAGAATTTCTCTACAGATCGGGCTTGAACGGGATCTGTTCCAAGACTCGAATAATCATCAATTAACTTCCCCTCCGGATTAGCTTCAGAAAAGTCAAAAATGTAGTATTGCCCACCCTCAGGAGCCTCAGGGCCATCAGAACCATTAACAATAACGGAAGTTGTGAAAAGCACATACTGATCATCATTAACACGACTGGGAAGTATGGTTGCTGACATGGTTGAAAGGGGATCTCCTGCCAAACCCTCAGCAATTATCTCATGGTTCATATTCCATACTGTTTGTCCGTTGGTATAAAAAAGCAGATTACCAAGTGTATCAGACATACAGGCAACACCCTCGCGTGAATTTGTTTGTCCATCAGAAACAGGCAGAGGATACGGACCATCAAAATCTAATCCGGCATTATTACCAAAGTACCAATTTAGAGCATGGTTTTGAGATTGCAGATTCAAAGGCAATAAAATCACCAATAACAGAAAAAAAAGGATTGCTTTGAACTTTAGTTTCATACCGTTTCGTATTCAATTCTGTAAAGATAAAAAAGAGGGTGACAGGATTCACCTTTTTTCGGCTTACTTTTGGAAAAGGCTGCTGCATGACAGATTATCTGCCCCCTCCTTAAGGTTAAGGAGGGGGAGAAGAGGGTTCAACAATTCTCTCTTTTGATTGTATTACTCACAATTCTTAAAAAGACAGAACTATGAAATCAAACATGGGAAAAGCTGACCGGATTATCCGGATATTAATTGCTGTAATAATTGCAGTCTTATTTTTCACCAAAGTTATTACTGGTACTCTTGGAATTGTACTTCTTGTACTGGCTGGAGTTTTCCTGTTAACAAGTGCGATTGGTCGTTGCCCCTTGTATTGTCCTTTTAAAGGTAAGGCGGATAAGAAGTAGGATTTACTTTGCCGTACGTATCCTCCCCCCGGCCCCCTCCTTGGTCAAGGAGGGGGCGAAGAAAGGTCTTCTTTTTACTAATTAGTTGTGATTTTTCATTGGTGCTATATCTGTGTTCTTAAAAAATCCGGAAGGCTACAGACCCTGGTTGTTCTACTTATTAGATAATCCTCTGAATCCGGTGTGATAATAAAATTATGTTCTGCCTGGATATCTTCGAATGATATCAGATTTCCCTTTGTCAGATTTGGGGATGAGCTATATTTAATTTCAATAGCAAAAACCGGCCGTAAAGATTTTGTAAGGATAAGATCCAATTCAGCTCCCTGATGGGTTCTGTAGAAAAATGCCTGATAACTCGATCCGGCATGCTGGAGAATCTGTTCAATAACATAACCCTCCCAGGAGTTACCTTTTATTGGGTGTCCTTCAAGATCAAGGTCCGAATTTATATTCAAAAGACTATGAAGAATACCAGAATCTCTGATGAAAACCTTTGGAGATTTAACCACACGTTTTTTGATATTTGTATGGTAAGGCTGAAGCTGCCTGAATAGAAAAGCATTCTCAAAAAAATCAATGTACTTTTTTATGCTAGTTGAGCTCATCTCCAGCGACTTACTAATATTGCTGTAGTTAATAACACTACCATGACTATGTGCAATCATAGTCCACAAATTGCGTAATAGTTTTGCGCCAATATTAAGCCCAAGCATTGGAAGATCTCTTTCAATGTATGTCTTTAAAAAATTCTCATGCCACTGCTTCCAAAGATCACTATTAGGTGCAAGAAATGCATCAGGGAACCCTCCTCTAATCCAAAGTTTATTCTGATTTGTTTTCCTGACCTCTGTTAAATTTAATCCCGATAATTCAAAATAGGCAATTCTTCCGGCAAGTGATTCAGAACTTTTTCTGATAATGATGGGTGAAGCGGATCCTAGTAAGATAAACCGCCCTGGAATACGATTCATGTCAACCATTGGCCTAATTATTGAAAACAATTCAGGCATTAACTGAATCTCATCAATAAGGATGCATTTATCAGCATGAGTTTCAAAAAAAAGTACAGGATCGCTTAATCTGGCAAGATCGCGTGGGTTCTCCAGGTCAATATACAAGCTTTCCTTATCAATAATTGTTTGCAATTTCTTTGCAAGTGTTGTTTTCCCAACTTGCCTTGGCCCGACAATTCCAACTACGGGAAAAAAACTCAAAGTTTCGAGTAGTTTATTCTCTGCAATTCTTTGTATCATGATGTAAAGGTAGTGCTTTATCCATGAAATATTCAATCTGGAATTGAAATTTTCATGGTTGTGCTCATAATTCAGCACTTGCTGACAGCCAGATTACCCAATATTAATGATTGTTAAACACTATGAATAAAAATAATTATTTCATATTTTCAATTATTGGGATTCTAATTATCCTAAATGTGTATCTATTATCTATTTCTGATAGAAATGGAAAAATAGAAACCGCTCATATCAACGAAGGGTATAATTTCTACGATAATAAATTTGTTACTGAAAGATTAAACAACAACTCTAGGTTTCTATCTAATAGGCCAATGGTTAGTATACAAGGAGATACTCTTTCTTTCGAAGATCATTCGAAAATAATATTTAGATATTCTATTGGGAATTGTGGAGATTGCATTGATGCTGAACTTCAAGCAATAGTAAATCATATCGAAAGTAATCCTAAGTTATTAACTATTTTAAATTTCTTTGTTTTTTATAACAATAATTCAAGCTTAGCCGATGACCTACGAAAGATGCGTAAACTAAAACTCAAAGTACCCATATATTTTGTTGAAAAAATGGAGAATGTTGAACTTGAAAAAGAAAACATTCCATATTACTTTACAATAGGCGAAGACTCTAGGCTACGTGATTTCTTTATACCATTAAGTGGTAGACCATATTTAACTCAGGCATATTTGGATTCTTACATAAGGTAAATAGTATTGACCTTTGGATTATTATAACTAGATATAGTTGTGATGAAAAGATCAAGAATTTTCAGGGCAACAAATCCTAGAGCTTCCAAATATCAGAAGCAACCAACCCACACTTGCTAACCATCTCACGGCAATAATCCAGATCCTGCATATTGCTATCAGTATTATTCGTTCCGAAAGCAAATTTTACTCCCTGCTCTTTGGCTCTTTTTATGAAGGTTTCACT
>JAGLDP010000183.1 GCA_023145515.1 Bacteroidales bacterium | reverse complement strand
TGGATTATAATCATTACCGGCCGCATAGTTCACTGGCGTATATAACCCCGGCGGCGTTTGCACAAGTGTGTATCGAAACAGACTGCTGCAAAGACAACGCAAAACCAGAGAATGCAGAACAGAATTATGGAGTCATGTGGAAGGAAATGCTCTCATAAAAGCTGGACTAAAAAAATGGGGCAGATCATTCGGTAAACAGTTAAATGGGAAATGTCAGATTATTCTGATGGAGTTGATAGATAAGGAGTTTCAGTGGAAATGAAACATACCCGAAGAGATTTTGTTAAGAGTTCGGGATTGATTTTCTGTGGCAGTGGTTTATTTAAAACCATAAATTTGTTTGCCGGGAATAACCCTTCTTCTCAAAAGAATAACATCCTTAAAGGCTTCATTGTCACGGATGCTCATTTTGGTTTGGTCCATGCTGCCCAACCCTCCGTCGAGCAGCAGCGTGAAGCGATAAGAGTTATTCGCCAGAAATTTGTTGATCTGGATGTATTCATAGACACCGGCGATTCTTATCATAATGGTTTAAACGCTGAATCAGACCATAGAGCTAAGGGTGATTGGACAAAGGTTCTTTCAAATGGGTGCGGCAACATCCCATTTTACCATACGCCTGGAAACCACGAAGTTATTCATGCTGCTGTGGGTGACCCTGAAGAAGAAAATAACAAAATTACCAGTGCAACCTGCAGGCCGTACTATAGCTTCGATATTAAAAACATACATTTTGTGTCACTGCCTGAATTACTGCTGGATATTTATATAAACGAAGAAACGATTGCCTGGTTAAAGCTTGATCTTGAACTTAACAAAGACAAGACAATTATTTTCATTTCCCATAATAGCATCAAGGGAACCAGTGCTGTTGCCAGAGAATCTATAGAGCCCGGAGAATTTGGAGTTATTAACAGCCGTCAACTGAAGAATATATTTTCTAAATACCCAAAAGTTCTCGCCTGGATGCACGGACATACTCATACATACAATATTGTAATAGAGAATAACATAACGCATGTTTCTTGTGGCAGGATAGGCGGCATTATACCTCCTGCTTCCATGGGAGTCGGTCAGGAGGAACTTGGCGGCGTGTATTTCGAAATTCATCCTGATAAGTTTATTGCCCGATGTTTTAGTGCTACTGCAAATAAGTTTCATGACGAGATGGGGTTTGCTTCTTTAAGTAAACAACTTGCAGTTGAAACATCTATAAACGCTTCGGCTAGGCCAACCTACAGTTACGGCATGGGTGGCATGAATGATGGTCAGAAGGTACCTTTGTATAATCATCATTGTTCAACTGGCAAACAAGATTTGTATGTGATGGCAAGTGAAACTTCTGCAATTAATGATAATGCTTCTCTTTCTCTCTACGAAGAAAGAGAGGTGAAAACCATCGGGAAAAGATGGATGCTGATGGGGGTTTCTGTTGGGCATCTTAAGTATTTCCAAGCTGAAAATGATTTGTGGAAATGGGAAAACCCCGGCATTCGACTTCTGAAACAAGATGATTCATCTGAAGTTGATGTCTGTGTTCCATCATATCCGGTTGGCGAATGCATTTATTATAAATGTGCTCCGAATATCAAATACAAGGTATCTTTAAATATCGAGAGTTCTGTTGGTGGGCAAAAATGCATATTTCAATTGGAACTGCGAGATAACAGGGGCCATTCTCTTAAAACCCTAAAGGGCCATGGCTTTACTATTAACAGTGGAAATCATACTTATAGTGAAGAATTTTTTGTGTCAAATCCACCAGAGATTACGAATATATATACGGACTCGAGAAGTGATAATACGCTTCAACTTAATGTAAAAGCAACATTCACAAACATCCATGAAGACGTCGTTATTAAAAACTTTAATTTCAAAAATTCAGACGCTTTAAATCTGGCCGAAAACCCTAAAATTACTATTAATGACAAGGTTTACCAATACTTGGGTAATATAAGTTCAGCGAAACCTACCAAACTTGCAATGGTCTCTGTCAATAAAGATAGAAATATTTTGCAGTGTAACGTTGGCGGCAAAAGAAAACTTTCATGGCTTATCAGGCAGAATAATATTGATTGGCAAGTAAGAAATGCCTCCGTATCAGACAAAGGAAACTATTTAGAAATAAAAGCTATAAGAAACATATGTGTGCCTGAAAAAGAAGTAATAATAGTTCCAGCACAGCCAATAGATAAGGCCTTTGTGTATACTATCAAAAACATTGAGCATTGTCGTATATATCCACTGAATAGAGGGAATAGTAACTTGAGGATAGAAGTCCTTGATTGCAATGCCAGAGGCAAGATCAAAATTCATAGTGATTTAGCGCCAGCAAACGTTAGAGGTTCAGCAAATTGGAAGTATACTGATAGTAACTTGCTGATTGGCATTAATAGTCCTGCTAATATTGTAATCACATAGTTGTCAGTGTATCTGGCTCTGGGTGTCAACATGGATGGCCAGAAGGAGTTGCTGGGTATCTGGGAAAAGGTTATATGATTATGTTGGGGCTTATTTGTAATAAAGTAACGGACTTCTGGGGGGAATCATCTGGGAGGTTGTACATGGATGAATGGAATCAGATTTTTCCTTCTGACATATCTAATACAACATGCTTGATCATCTTCCTGTTATAAGTGTAAACTATGTGTACCATTCCATCCACGGTTTGGATTACAGATGGGTATGAAAACTCTCCCGGCTGATTCTCAAGCGTTAATTGCATCTTCCAGTTTTTTCCATCTGAGGACACTCCGACATTTAGAGGAGTTCGTCCTTTTGATGCATGATTATATATCAGCAATTGACGGCCATCATTCAGTGTTACCGCATCAATTCCTGAATTAGGATTTGGTAACGAAGTTGCCCTTAACTGGCTCCACGTTTTTCCCCTATCATTTGACCAACTCTCTGCAATAAAACCTACTCCCTTGGTCCTGCAGAGCATTTGGAGTTTTACAGTTGAATACTGCAAAAGAGTTGGCTGAATCACCTCCCAAGCTGGGCTGTGGCTGATAGAATCGATAATCTCCCACTCTTTAAAATCTTTTGTGACTTCAAGGTGAACACGCCAGCCATTATGCTCGCTACTGGAAGGACAGACTACCGTTCCATCTGAAAGCTGAATCGGCTTATTCTTAATAGGCCCTAACAAATCTGGCCCCAACCAACGGCGTTGCTTCCAAGTCTCCCCTTGGTCTTCAGAAAGTATTAGCTCTCCCCACCACTGGTCAGGATGTGGGCCAACCTTAAAAAACAATAACAAGGGGCCTTCTAGGGGCTGGAATAAAACTGGATTCCAGCAGGGATACCGGTGCTGCGGAGACATAATGCCATTTACAACCTCGACAGATTCTGTCCACTTACCCTTTTCATAGCGTGACACCCAAATCCCAACATCCTCATGACCTTCTCGGGTTCCTGCGAACCACGCGACCACCAAAGTTCCATCACTTGTTTGTTCAATTGTTGGAGCGTGACACTGGACAAAGGGGGCTTTTTTGAAAATATATTCCTCCATTACAATACATTTATTTTTCTGTGCATATGTCAAAGCAGGGATACTACATAGAAAAATAATTCTACAGATCATTTGCATCATTTTGTTTTTGAATATATTCCTCAAGACTATACTATGCGATGTGGGGGTATCTGAGGGGCACTTAAACGTGCTGATGAGTTGTTCTACTTCCAAAATTGTTTCGTGTGACAGGTCCATTGTGCTCTCCAATCAATAATCATTCTATCACAGAAGAAACAAATGTTAAATTAAAAATTACTTGGTTAAATAATAAATCCGCCTGTGGCTCATTAGAAGGAGAAAATAGGAAGCAGGTGATGCTCCCTAAAAGGAGAAACCACAGGCGGCAGAAGGAGCTGTTAGTATTATATCTATTTCTTCCTGTTTTGTCAAATTTGATATCTCCCCTATAAAGAAGAAAAGGGCTACAGATATATCCTTTCCAGAGGGGAGAAGACTACGTCTACTACGTTCTGAATAATCTTCTGTTCATTTCTAAAATATTAAAAACAGCCGTATTCTATAAACAGAAACAAGAATAGTGGTATTTCTGATGCTTCTATTTCTCTATACCGCATTGAGTTAGTTTGACAATAATCTTCTCATTATCAAAACCATTAAAGTCTAAGTCAGCACTCCAAGAGACAAGAACGTAGATTCAAACGACTTTTTAATCGGGCAATGATTGAGGAATGTAACTGGCATACCCGAGACTCTGATATGCCTAAACTATCTCCTATTTCATGCATGGTCATTTGTTCAAAATGATAAAGAACAACAATGAGTCGTTCCTGTCTTGAAAATCCCCTTGTGATATATTCTTTTAAGTCCTTTTTTTGAGCCTCAATAGATGGATCTTTGCTTTTCTGGTCAGAAATGATATTTAATTCTCCAAACTCATCATCTCCGTCAGACTCAGAAAAGGTGGTATTTAGTGAAATCAAAGAAGAGGCATTAGCATCCCGCTGAAAATGGTAAAAATCTTCCATGTTCATTTTCAACTCATCAGCTAGTTCTTCATCAGAGGGAGTCCGCCCAAAGATAGCCTCTAATCGTTGGGTCACTTCTTGGAGTTGTTTGGCACGAGTACGAACCAGTCGAGGCACTCGGTCCTTCTTTCGAATATCATCAATGATTGTGCCATGGATTCGCCTTACGCAGTAGGTCTCAAATTTGACATTTCGTGTTGGGTCAAATTTATTAATAGCATCGACTAATCCTAATATTGATGAGCTTCTGGAAAACTGGAACAATG
>JAGLDP010000182.1 GCA_023145515.1 Bacteroidales bacterium | reverse complement strand
AATTACTGAACATGAGGTTTTTGTATCGATCTTAGGCGCCAGCCAGCTTTCCTACATTGAAGCTATCCCTTCCCAAACCATGGATGACTGGATTACGGTTAATGAGCACACTTTACGATTTTATCAAGGAGTACCCTGTGCCATTGTCCCGGATTGTTTAAAGTCAGCCGTTAACAAAGCACACAAGTATGAGCCGGAGATTAACAGAAGCTACAATGATTTTGCTGCTCATTATGACACAGTCATCCTTCCGGCCAGAGCTCTTCATCCAAAAGACAAATCCTTGGCAGAGAACTTAGTACGGAATACTTATCAAAGAATATTTGCTATCATCAGAAATGAGATATTCTTTTCCCTTGAAGAATTAAACAAGCGATTATGGGAGCTATTAGAACGGTTTAACAATACCAATTTTCAGGCTAGAGATTATTCCCGCCAGGAGTTGTTTGATGAAATAGAAAGGCAATACTTAAAACCATTACCGGTTCAGCGATATGAAATGAAGACTTTTAATCAGTGTAGGGTTCAATATAACCATCACATATACCTGAAAGAGGATAAGCACTATTATAGTGTGCCATTCCAGCTAACCGGGAAAAAGGTTGTTGTATGCTTTACTGCTGGTGAGGTTGAGATCTATTACAACAACAAGCGAGTGGCCACGCATCTTCGCAATCGTCACAAGTATGGATATACTACTAATAATGATCACCGCCCTAAAAATCATCAGGTTATAGCAGGATGGTCACCTGAGCGGTTCATTAAATGGGCACAAAAAATCGGGCCTGATGCTGAAGAGGTTGTGACCAAAATGTTAGACTCACGAAAGCACCCAGAACAAGCTTATAGAAGTTGTATGGGTCTGTTAGCCTTAGAGAAAAAGCACAACAAAGAAGACTACTTGAAAGCCTGTAGAAAGGCACTTGAGGCCAACTGTATAACTTACAAGTTCATTAAGAACACACTGTCTAACAAGACTTTTAATCTATCAGATCAGGAACAACTGGATCTATTTAAAATACCTGAACATGAAAATATTAGAGGAAAAGAATTTTATAATTAAATAAAAACAAAATGAATATCAATGCCACTTTTGAAAAACTCAGTTCCATGCGATTGCATGGTTTTGCCAGAGCCTATCAACAAATTACAGAAACGGCCCAAACAGAAAAGTACACACTGGATCAGTTAATTGCCCACCTTGTGGATGCGGAATATGACGATAAATACAACAAGAAGTTGGATCGCTTGATCAAGCAAGCTCGGTTCAAACAACAGGCCAGCTTTGATCAAGTTGACCTTCAAGTACCCCGGGGAATAGATAAGGATCTGCTCCTGCGATTACAAAGCTGTGATTGGATTAATAAGTCCCGAGATCTGCTAATCACCGGCAGTACAGGTGTAGGAAAATCATTCCTGGGCTGCGCCTTGGGAATGCAAGCCTGTATGAATGAAATGAAAGTATTGTATGTAACAGCAAATAAACTACTCGATCGCTTGACTTATGCTAAAGCAGATGGGAGTTACTTTAAGATGTTGGATACAATAGCGAAAGTCAGATTACTAATCATAGATGATTTTGGGTTGAAAGAGGTCGATCACAGACAGGGTACTATGCTGCTTGATATTATTGATGACCGACACGGAAGATCATCAACCTGTGTGACTTCTCAATTACCAGTCAAAGCATGGCATGATTGCTTTGCAGAACCAACCCTGGCCGATGCAATTTTAGATCGGTTAACTAACGGTTCATATCGTTTTGAATTGCACGGAGAATCAATGAGAAAAATTTTGAATAATAAGAGAAATAATTTTTAGATTTAATCACGAATAATTTTGGAGAAAAGTGTCCGCTTTGATCCGGAATGCCCGTCCGCTTTCACCGGAATATGCATTTGATAACACGAGTTGGACAGAGCCGCAAACCGGCTATGGGCGTTCTATCAGTTTTGGGATTGAACTGAGAGCCATGAAGTACTGTGCACGGGACCAATGTGACTGTTATGGTTTGCCTTCTCATTGGTTTGACATGTTTATTGAGCATAGCTTTCCTATTCGGTCTTGTTTCCGTTAATGATTCGAGATATTTCAAAGAACAATGGTTTCAGTATTCTCAAGAAGGAGGTATTTCAATGTGAGCAGGGATTAATCTACCAATATAGCACACCGGACAAGTATTTTTGCCACACCCAATAATAGTGTGGAATACTTCCATGGCAGACAGTCCTTCAAATTCCGGGATCAGCAAGCGTTGCTCGAGTATAGCAATCACTTGCTTGCCCAGCTTGCCGACATTAACCTGTGCCATATAGCCAAAGTATCTGATCTTATAAAAACCTGTAGGAAGAATGTGTTGGAGGAAGCGCCTAAGAAATTCCAGTACAGGCAATTCCATATTTCTGACAATGGAGTTGGCTCTATAGTCCTTGACCCGAAAGGTGACCTTCTGATCAGTGACCTGAGTTATTCGCTCGTTGGATATAGCCACCCTGTGAGTATACCTCCCAAGGTATTCCAGCACTTTTTCCGATCCTGCCAAAGCAGGTTTTACGTACACATTCCAGCTTTTTTCGTAAAGCTGATCCTTTAATCCACTCCAGGTATTATTTTCATGTATGAAGATTTCCTCTTTGAGTATTCCCTTTTCAAGGTGCTTGCAAAGGATACCCCTGAACACTTTACTGAGAATTTTCACCGGAACAAAGAACTTTTTGTTAGCATGGATCCATTCCATACGATCTTCAGACAGCCCCCCGGCCGGAACCAGCATATGCACATGAGGATGATAGGTTAAAGCCTGACCCCAGGTATGGAGTATTGCTATGCCACCAACTTCGGCACCGATGCCACTTTTACTCCCGGCCACTTGTTTTACTGATTTTATTGCTGCATTGAGTAAAATAGAGTAACAGGATTTTTGATTTACATAAAACAACTTGTGAAGAGCCTGAGGCAAAGTAAAAACAATATGAAAATACCGGGTAGCAGGCAAGCTGGATTTGAGTTTATCAACCCATTGCGCCTGTTTAACAAACTGACACTTGGGACAATGCCTGTTACGGCATGAGTTGTAGGCATGCTCGGTATGACCGCAATCAGTGCATTGTAGAACATGTCCACCTATCTCTGCTGTTCTGCACCTGGTTAAATCCTCAATGGCTCGCTCCTGCGTAAATGAAAGTCTGTATTTCTGGCTCAGTTCATGGCTATGCTCCCTTAGTAACTCACCCAGGTCATACTTTTGTCTTTTATTGTAGCTTCTCATCATTTTCAGGATTAAGTGTGTCACCCGGACTTGTTACAGAGACTGCATCGACCACTGCAACATGAAGATAGATCATAGTTGTTCTAATCGAAGCATGACCCATTAGCTGTTGGATAATCCGAATATTTGTTCCCTGTTCGAGTAAATGAGTAGCAAAAGAATGACGCAGACAATGAAAATATGCCTTTTTACTTATCCCCGCCTGGTGAATAGCTTTTTTAAATATCACTTGAATTGTAGTCTCAGAAATTGGATTCTGAGTGGGACGTCCTGGGAAAAGATAATCTTTGGGATGGTACTTTTTGTAGTATTGCCTGAGTAAATCCAGACTACTTTTTGCTAAAAGCGTATACCGGTCTTTTTTACCCTTGCCCTGTTCAACTCTAATCTGCATACGATCAGAGTCGATGTCACAAATTTTCAGGTGTCTAACCTCATTCAGACGCAATCCTGCAGAATAGGTCATTATCAGTATTGACCTGTGTTTGAGGTTTCTTGTTACATCTAAGATTTGCGAGATTTCTTCACGGGAAAGCACAATTGGCAGGCGTTTATTTATTCTTGCCCTCTTGATGCGAAAACTCGCCCAATCTTTTCCAAGGATATCTACCTGAAGAATTTTATACGCACTGATAATCTGATTGATTGTTGAAGGTGAGGCAATTTTCTGATCGGCTTTGTGTTGAAGATAATCCTTTAATTGCTCGCTGTTAATGTTTTCCGGGCTGGTTCTAAAATGCTTAGAGAGCACAGAAAGAGCTGTCAAATAACTTTGAATCGTCCTGGGACTGTAATTGCGAAATTGCAGCTCCCGGTGCATCCTTTCCCGAAGATTGCTTTTTTTTCCATCATACTAATTTTAGTTTATAATAAAGATGGGAGAAGGTACGAAAATTACCGCCGGGAGGCGGTTTAGTTCAACGTTCAGTATATGAGGCGTTGGGCATTTTG
>JAGLDP010000181.1 GCA_023145515.1 Bacteroidales bacterium | reverse complement strand
AAATCCTCAGGATCACCACTCATAGTATAAAGTTCTATGTATTGTGCGATAGCTGCACGACTATCAGGAATCTGGTCATATCCCTCCTCTTCCGGGTCATTCAGGGCTTTACTCATAATTTTGATAATCGTTGCCAAAGAAGTTACACTTCCTACTCCGGGTGTTGCCTCGAGCTCAAGCTCATACCGATCAAGAGCATGAAGAACACCAGGGTCTTTTATATCGCCTTGAAAAGAAACAGTGATTGATTTTGTTCCACCAAAATGTTCTCCAGCAATATCAATTGCTTCATTAAAAGGATGACTTTTTGGCATCATATTGTGAAAATCAGAAGCAACCCTGAAACGGGTTAATCCCAATCCGGAGATTAATACAAACACAATAAAAAACAAAATGACTCTTCGGGGGTGTGTCGTGTTCATTTCTCCAGCCCTTTTCAGTAGATTATCAAGAAGAGGAAGACTTCTTTTTTGAGTCATTGCTGGTGTATTCTTACCCTTTTTCATCATCGACATCCAAGCTGGGATGAGAGTAAGACTTAGAATAAGAGCTAAACCAATTCCGATCGTAACCACCACTCCCATTTGCTTTGCCGGGATCAGTATATGAGCTACTAAACCAATAATACCAACCATAGTAGTCAATCCGGTTAGAACTATTGGTCTGATTAGATAACGGGTGGTTTCTGCAACTAAATCACCCATACTTAGCTCTGGTCTGAGTATTTTCAATTCCTGGTATTTTGCAATGAAATGAACTCCATAGTTATTGGCAATTGCTATCATCATGATAGGAATCAGTACTCCAATAATACTGAGCTCCCAACCTATTAATGGTATTAGTCCCATTGATACCAAAATAGATATTACAACAACACTAAACGGAAGTATCACACCTTTGATTTCTCTAAAGGAAAACCACAAGAATATCAGCATTAGTATGATACCAATAGGCAGTAAGATCATAAAATCACGAGCAATTTTTTCATTAGCTTCAGTACGCAAATATAATTGTCCGCTGACTCTAACAGTCTCATCACCGGGGTATTTATCCAGCATAGAAAATACCAGATCTATTACTTCCTTATCCTGATTCCCAATAATAACATCCAGTAACATCATAGTATATCTAAAATCTTCAGATACTACCAGACCGTATGCCAATGAGTTACTCCGGATAGCTTCGCGGAGCTCTTCTCGTTTCTTATCAGTTTTTGGAATTCTTTTCACCACAGGGTCAACTAACATTGCCCCACTTTCACTCCGGATATTCTTGATTTCAAATAGAGAAATCACCTGTCCAAATTCTTTTTGTCGTTTGAATTCCTGATTCAACTTTTTGATGCGTTTTAGCGTTGATTGATTCAGAACATCCTCAGCTTCAAAAATAATCAGCAGAGGCTCACGCTCACCGAATATTTCATTTACCTTTTTTTGATTAAGGGTTGCTGGCATAGTGGCTGGCATATAGCTTGCCAGATCAGGATTAATCTCCATTTTTAGCATTGGCACAACAGAACCAATAACCAGCAAAAGGCTAAGTACGATTATTAACCATCGAAAACGGATGACAAATTTTTCAATTTTCACAATAATATTTGATTAAAAAGTTGCCTTTAGTTCAAGAAATCCACCGTTTAACACCTTACCTGAATAATCGAATACTGTATTTTCCGGACCATCCATGAAATTCACACCTGTACTCAAAGTCAGACCATCAGACATCTTATAAGAAATCTTGGGTCTGATCAGATACTCTTCAGTGGTAATATTATAATATCCTGCCAATTCCACATTCAGCAGATCAAAAGCAAATGATCTGGATAACATAAGAGCAACACCATGATTCAGTTCTTCTGTCTGATTAAATATGTGGCGATTATAGCTTTCAGACTCATAGAAAACCAAAGCATTAACATACAGCATCATTGCCATTAAATCATTTGGATCAGTTATCACAGGACTCTGAAGTTCAGTGAATTCCAGGTCATACTTGCCAATATACTGCACTATCGTTGTAACACCGGCAAAGCTGGTTTCAATACCAGCAACATAAGCCAGATTAGAATTTGGAACATTAAGGATCCCCTTGCTCTCCTCATTTATATTCCATGCCACTTCTCCTCGTATTATCCAGGATGAAACCGGAATAGAGAAATCAGCTCCAAAAGTTTGCTTATGATATGGTTTTGCATTATTTGTGATCAAAGGAGTACCTGTTGACCAATCAATAACACTTACAGCAAATCCGTAAAAGGGATCATATCCATTAAAATAGGAAACAGAAAACCCGATGCCGGGATATTCAAAATTGACTCTTGCTCCAATCGAACCATTTTCAAAAGTTTTGTCGGGCATCGCAGCTTTCCCAAAAGAAGCTGCATCTCCAAAGTCAAACAAATCATATCGATAAACCGAAGGCACATAAAATGGAATTCCAATCAGATCAATATCAATAGCCTGATTCAAGCGGTATCTCATTCTGAGCATAAAACTGCTGATCTTTTGATCGTCAGGGTCACCCGATAAAAAGAAATAATCATACGATGAGATATTATTGGTAGGATTAAAACCATCCATTCTTCCCCATTGAACAATCTGCTTACCCAAAGAAATATCAAACTTTTCTCCACGATAAGCCGCATAAGCCTCTTTTATCTGAAAGTTAGTGCTCTGCTCACCAAAATCAAGCCCTGATCTGAATCGTAGGTCTGAAAAAAGGAAGGTATTGCCCTCTCCAAATCGGGTTTGCAATCCCATTTCACCAAAAATAGAAGTGTAATCATAGATTTCACCACCACCAAAAACCGACCCCCGGGTAAATCCACTGAATTCAGCATTTTGACCAATAGTCAGGCATGAACTACCAGCCAAAATAATTATAGATAATAGTATTCGCATGTTCAATAATTTTTTTGAGAATTGTTTCTACAATACTACCCCATTATAAGCACAAAAAGGTGTGAGCCATAAAGATAGGACACCATACTAATTTTCATTATTTTTGCACTTCACAAAGAGACGCAACATGATATACAATAATCTAGGCAAATCAGGACTGAAAATCAGTCAGTTATCGCTTGGAACCTGGCTTTCAATTGGCGACAGAATGACAGATAAGGAAGCAGAAAGATTTCTTACACTAGCCTATGAGCATGGTGTCAATTTCTTTGATAATGCAGAAAGCTACAACAATGGACTGTCTGAACTTGCCTTGGGTCGTTTATTAAAAAGGCTCAATTGGGACAGAAGTTCTTACCTGGTTTCCAGCAAGGTCTTTTTTGGTGATGGTGGTACAAAACCTAACCAAACAGGACTAAGTAGAAAGCATGTTTTTGAGTGTTGTCATGCTGCAATGAAACGTATGCAGGTTGATTATCTGGATTTATACTTCTGTCATCGTCCGGATGAATCCACTCCAATTGAAGAAACTGTCTGGGCCATGAATCATTTGATCCAGCAAGGTAAGGTACTGTATTGGGGTACATCAGAATGGTCGGCTCTGGAAATCATGGAAGCTCACAAGGTGGCAAAACAAAGAAACCTCATCGGCCCAACAATGGAGCAAGTCCAATATAACATGTTTGTAAGAGATAAAGTGGAGTCTGAATTTGTGCAATTATTTAATACTTATGGACTGGGTGCTACCACTTGGTCGCCATTAAACTCTGGTGTTCTTACGGATAAATATCTTGATAAATTTCCGAAAGAAACACGATTGAGTTTTGAAGGGCTTGATTGGTTGAAAGAACGATCTTATTCTCTTGAAAAAGTTAACAAAGCCAGAATCCTGAATGAGTTGGCAAAAGAGATAGGTACTACCCTGCCAAAGATGGCAACTGCCTGGTGCGCCAAAAACCCTCATGTAAGTTCGGTTATTCTTGGGGCTTCATCCATAAATCAATTATCAGAAAACCTGGATGCTTTAAACTGGATTACTGCTATTACCTCGGAAGTTGAAGAAAAAATTGAGCAAATACTCAATAATAAACCTATCCAGGCATCCGTTTAAACATCTATTAAAAATAAGTATGAAAAAAACTCTCTTGCTCCTTATGATTCTGTGGGGCACTCTACAAGCCCCTGCTGAAAACAGAAGTACTCTAAGCGGATATGTGAAGGATGCAGATACAGGTGAAGTACTAATTAGTGCTACAGTGTTTGTTAATGAGCTCGAAATAGGATTGGTTACAAATCAATATGGTTTCTATTCAATAACCCTCCCTGATGGTGATTATACTGTTCAGTTTCGTTACGTCGGATATGAAAATCTTGTCAGGGAAATTAAAATAAAAGGCCGTAAAAAACTTGATGTGGAACTAAAGCCCCTAGTGGAGCAAATTGATCAGGTAACAATTAGGGCTGGCGGAAATGATCGAAATGTTAAATCGACAGAGATCAGTATGATTCAGCTCGACATGAAGGAAATCTCGATGGTTCCTGTCCTTTTTGGCGAAAAAGATATTTTAAAAAGCATTCAATTACTCCCAGGCGTTAAAAGTGCAGGAGAAGGGAATAGTGGCTTCTTTGTAAGAGGAGGAAATGCTGATCAAAATTTGATTCTACTCGACGAAGCACCTGTTTACAGTGCCTCTCATCTTATGGGGTTTTTTTCGGTTTTTAATTCTGCAGCGATCAAAGATGTTCAGCTGTACAAAGGAGGAATGCCGGCAAAATATGGAGGCAGATTATCATCAGTTCTGGATGTAACGATGAATGATGGTAATGCAAAACAATTTGGAGTATCTGGCGGATTAGGTTTAATATCGTCAAACCTAACTCTAGAAGGCCCTATAAAAAAAAATCAAGGCTCATTTATCGTTTCTGGTCGTCGAACTTATGCTGATTTATTTTTGAAACTTGCCAAGGATACTGCCATCCAGAACACCAAACTGTATTTTTATGATTTAAATCTCAAAGCCAATTACCAAATTGGAGAAAACGACCGCATTTACCTTTCAGGATATTTTGGCAGGGATGTGCTGGGATTTCAGGATGTGATGGATATGGACTGGGGTAACACAACCGCCACTCTGAGATGGAATCATCTTTTTGGCGATAGATTATTTCTGAACAGTACATTTATCTATAGCGATTACAACTTCAAACAGGGAGCAACTTTCAGCGACTTCAATATGAGTATGCTTTCTGGTATTAAGGATCTTAACTTCAAAGAAGATTTTCAGTTTTATGCTAATAGCAAGAATACTTTCAAATGGGGAGCAAACATAATTTATCACAGCTTCAATCCCGGACAAATAGAGAGTAATTTTGCAGGATTCGAGCCTCCTGTTTTGGAAGATCGCTATGCTTATGATGAAGCAGCATACATATCTCATGAAGTTCAAATAGGAACCCGCCTCGCAATAAACTATGGGATTAGGTATTCTCAATTTATTCCGGTAGGACCAGGAGATTACTTCACTTTTAATTCTGACGGTACTGTAATGGATACCTTATCTTACCTTAAAGGTGAAACTATTGCTAATTATGGTGGTTTTGAACCCAGAGCATCGGCAAGCTTCATCCTAACAGATGAAAG
>JAGLDP010000180.1 GCA_023145515.1 Bacteroidales bacterium | reverse complement strand
GAGTTGGCCGATGGTGATGGATTTAGTATGGAGTTGCCAGATGCATTCAGCGATAATAGCGATGGGTCAAATTGGATGGCTAGTTCAAAATGGGGCGGCTCTCCCGGTGAATTAAATCTGATCCCTGATTTTGACAAAATCAGTATAAATGAAATTCTGGCTTTGGATTCACGCGAATCAGAAGAGTTATACCTGGGAGCATCTTCTTGGCTGGAAATCTATAACGATGGGCTGGTCTCGGTAGATTTGGGAGGATGCAAATTTTCACTTAATGATGGATCTGAATATGTGATTCCAGTTGGATATTCTGATCAAACATCTTTATTGCCAAAAAGTTACTTAGTTTTTATATTTAACTCTGATGCAGCTTTTGGTGCTAATCATGTTCCACTAAGTTGGGCTTATGATGGAGATGCTGTTCTTCTTTCCAGATACAATAACTCAGCATGGAGTCCTTTAGATAATATTATTGTTGCGCTGGAATCCTCTTCAACAGGAAGATATCCGGATGGTGCCAGCTCTATACGTACTTTCCCATGCCCAAGTCCGGGAGCTAAAAATAATCTGGCATCTCCTGATTTAATCACAATGAAAACGGTTTTGTCTGGTGAACGATTGCCTATTATACTTTGGAAAGACGACCTTCCTTCTATAGAAAGATCAGAAAGAAATGCATCTGTTGAGGTTATTTCAGGGAGTGCTGATCTGCGAGATTCAAGCTTCCCTTTAATTGAAGGAGTTGGAAGCTTAGTGACAAAAGTTACAACAAATCAGGATTTTATTATTCAGGTAGGAGAGTGGGGAGATACAACAGGAATACATGTTGAAGAAAAGCGACATATTTTCCATCTGGATAATTATATTCTTTTTGATCAGACATGGAGTTCAGACCATGATTATTATATTGATCTGGATCTTGAAATTAGGCCTGGTGTTGATTTGACAATACTTCCGGGTACTCGTGTTTTCTTGAAATCTGGAGTTTCAATTACTGTTAGCGGTTCATTAAAGGTTATGGGTACACGTAGTAACCCGGTTCTTTTTGCCCCTCAATCATGGGCAGATTCATGGGGGCAAATAATTATAAGCGCTTTTAGCGGCGAATCTTTTTTTCAATATGCAATAATTATTGGAGGAGGTGGAGAGGATGATAAGAATGACGGCCATACTAGTTCTCAAGCTGTAGTGAAATCAAGTTATGCAGATATCAATATGAACAATTGCTTTATTCTAGATAATGTGGGAAAAGGAATATATGCAAAAGATGGTGTTTTGAATCTCAGTAATAGTTTGATTAGTAGGTCAGATGCTGGTGTAGATGCTAAAGCTGCATATCTTAATATAAGTAATACTTATTTCACCTATCTGCCTGATATGGACGCATTGTTAGATACTGGTGAGAATGATGCTATTTTTTCTGCTGGCGCGAATGCAGGTAATAAAACTTCAAGCATTGTCAATAACGTAATGGCTTATATCAGAGATGATGCTGTTGATCTTTACGATGGGGCTAGTATGATGCTAAGTGGTGGAAATATTAGGGGAGTAGGGGATAAGGCGATATCAGTTACAGAATCTGATTTTGACATTTCTTATACTTTGATTCAAAAGTCAGATGAAGGATTAGTTGCAAAAGAGAATGCTGTGATTATTGCAGATCATCTGACGCTATTTGAAAATAATACTAGTCTGCATGCATATACTAATAATGCTGCATTAGGACATGGGCAAATTGATATCGATAATAGTATTGTTGTTGGTTCAGTTGATGATGATCTGACAGTCGCTGATGGTTCTGCAATCAATGTAACTTACACCATATCAGATAGAATACTGCATCCTGGAGTTGGTAACATTCTGGGAAACCCATTGTTGGTAAATCCAAGTGGTGGCGATTTTGCTTTGCTGCCAGCATCTCCGGCAATCGATGCTGGAAATCCATCAAGTCCTCTCGATGCAGATGGTTCCCGAACAGATTTAGGTGCATTTATTGGGGAATCTGCTCCCGCATCACCCTTAGTGATAAATGAGATCATGTATTCGCCAAAAACCGGACAGAATGTCTCAGAGTTTATTGAAATCTATAACAACGGCTTGCAGAGTTTAGATATTTCTGCTTATTATTTTGTCGCAGGAATCGATTTTGAATTTCCTCAAGGAACAATACTAAGTGGGGGTGAATACTGCATTGTCACTAAGCAAGCATCGGTGTATCAAGGAGATGGCTATCAGGTTTTTCAATGGAGTAGTGGAGGTTTGTCAAATTCTGGAGAAGAAGTGAGTCTGATGAATAGCGAAGATGAATTGCTTGATATAGTATCTTATGGAAATTCTGGAAGTTGGCCAATTACACCTAATGGAATGGGACCTAGCCTGGAACTGAAGGGGACTAGTAGAGATAATTCTTTATCTGGAAATTGGCGAGCTAGCTATAAACATGGTGGAACACCTGGATCTAAAAACTCTTCTCCTTCTCAGGATGGTGTCATTATTAATGAGTTTATGGCAAGGAACTGGACGAGTATTAAAGACGATACTGGCGAGAATGTAGATTGGGCTGAGCTGTTTAATGCAAGTGATAATTATGTTCAATTGAATGGTCTGTTTTTGTCAAAGTATGATAATGATCTTCTATACTATGAGATAACAGGAAGTGATGAGGAATTACTGCTTGGACCTGGTGAATATATTTTATTTTGGTTAGATGATCTAACTGAAAAGGGGGCATTCCACACTAATTTTGAATTAGCAGGATCAGGAGGGTTTCTTGCCTTATCCAGATCAACAGGAGGAACTGTAACAATTTTGGATTCAATACATTATTCTTCCATGTCGGCAGATGTCTCCTACGGTAGATTTCCTGATGCTTCTGGTGATTGGGTGACTTTCGACCATTCAACTCCGGGAAGTTCAAATAATGTGGGAGTCTCAAAAGTGTCTGGCTTGCATATAAATGAAATCATGGCAAGAAATTCATCAGTCTATTTGAATGATATCGGGGAATATGACGATTGGATCGAATTATACAATTCAACAAACGAAGCTATTGATGTTGGTGGCTTGTACTTTTCAGATTCTAAGTCTGATCCACTCAAATATAGGATCCCAAGTTCTTCACCTCAAGAGACAACAGTTGAACCTAAAGGATTTCTAATGCTCTTTCCGAGTGCTAAGCCTGATGAAGGAATTCGACATCTTAATTTCCAGCTGGCCGGTAATGGTGAGATCGTGAGCATAGCTCAGGTATATTTGGGTGAAACAGTGTTAATTGATTCAGTCACATATCCGGGTTTGCCTTCAAATAAAACCTGGGGAAGAACAAACGATGGCGGACAATACTGGATTATGTTTGATACTCCAACACCTGATGCCACCAATGGAACAAACTCTATTGATGATTTCGAAGCAGAGTCACATCAATTACTGGTATATCCAAATCCGGCAACTGATCTCGTGCACATCAGACTGACTAATGATTCGCCTTTTGATTACCAAATTGAGATTATTTCACCTCTTTCTCAGACAATTAGAACTCTTGATCAGGGGAGAAATAATCCTGCCTATTCGCAGGTTTTACGATCTTTTAGTATCAATGAATTAGGTTCAGATACTGGGTCTTGTGTGTTTTTTAGAATTAGAATTAATGAACAGTATTATATCAGGAAGATCCTGATATTCCTACAATAAGTAAAAATGACTAATTTAGTGTTTGAGAAGTAAAGAAAAACCTGTCTCCATGGAAACTAAACTGTATAATTTGTCGTACTTGGCTGAGCTTTCAGGTGGTGATATGGAGTTTGAAAAAAGTATGATCGATTATTTTATTTCAAATACCCCTGCAGTTATTCAGACTATTGATAGTTTGCTGGAGCAGGAGAATTGGAAACAAATTCGTGAGGAGATTCATAGGTTTATTCCAAACCTTAATATGGTTGGTGCTTCTTCACTTCTTGCTGATTCAAATAGTATTGAAAAATATACTGAAACTGCACAAAACCTGGATTTAGTACATGATTTGTGGACAGGAGTGAAAATGCAATGTTTCAAGTTAGTAGAACAGTTGAAGGTAGATTTGTAAACTCTCATAAATAAGAATTATGGCCAGAGTATTAATTGTTGATGATGATTATATGATGCTTAAGACAATTGAGCATCGTTTAAAAGGAGATGGACATCAGGTTTTTATTGCAAAGAATGGGCAAGAAGGAATAGAGTTATTGGAGCAGGGTGCTGATAGCTATGATTTAGTAATAACTGATATGCTAATGCCTTTTATTAGTGGATTGGAGTTGATCAACCAGATTCGTAATGAATATGCAATGGATATTCCGGTTATTGTATTGTCCAAAGTTGGAAATGAGGATACAATTCTGCAAGCCTTTGAACTAGGCGCTGATGATTATTTAACCAAACCATTTAGTCCGAATGAACTATCTATTCGGGTTAAAAAATCTCTTATAAGAAGGTGATCGACAAGCACATTATAAGACATACCATTTTTCTTTTAGTTTTTCTGACAAGTTTCGTTCAGAATATTTCTGTTTTCGGACAAGAAGCTAGTAGTAAGATAAATTATGATGCAGCAATTGCATTGGCTCAAGAATTGGCAATAGATGGAAATTATGAGGTTGCCAGACTGTTATGTCAGAGAGTTTTGACCGACATTCCTGAGTATTTTGATGCGTATTTTATTCTAGGAAATACCTATGCATGGGATAATCAACCCGAGCAGGCCAGACTGTTTTACAACAAGGTTTTTGAATATAATAATGGAAGTATTGATGCGTTTAAGCAATTGATTACAATGGAGTTGTGGGACGGTGATGCAGATGAAGCCTTAGATTTGGCTAACATGGCACTGAAGTACCATCCAGGTAATGCTGATGTATTGATGAAGAAGGCTAAAGCTCAGATAATGCTTGGTGATTTTTTTAGTGCAAAAAAAAGTTTGTTCCTGATTTTGTCAGAAGATAGCTATAACTATACTGCATTAGAACTCTACCGTGATATCATTAAGGGTGTGCCAAAGGAAATTACTATTAAGGACAGAACTGTACTAACTGTTTTTTCAGTTGATACAATATTTAAGAAGGCCCAAGGCTATGCCTGGAATCAGGATTTTATAAAAGCTCGTGAGACAATTGATATTATAATAGAGGCTCAGCCAGATTATCTGCCTGCACAAGTTCTTCTTGCTCAAACATACGCGTGGCAAAATGAATATGCACATGCAAGAGAGATTATTACTGTTGTTAACCTAAAAGACAGATTGTACAGGGAAGGAATAATTACAGCTGTTGATATAGAGCTATGGAATAAGGATTATGCCAAGGCAATTGAAAATATTGATTCTTTGGGACTAAAATACTACCCTGGGGACAGAGATTTTCTTTTTAAAAAGGCTGAGATTTATGAAGCTGAAGGAGATCTATATAGGGCGAAGGATATCATGTATCAAATGCTTCGAACAAATCCTAAAGATTATGGTGCTGCACAGTATTATAATGAGTTACGAAGTGAGTCGCTGAAGGATAGGAAGAATTTTTGGGCTAATCTTCAAGCAGATTCCAGAGAACAGGGTATGGAAAGCGAAGCTTGGTTAATAGAAGCCAGGGAATATGCATATAATCAGCAATATGAAAAATCCAGAGCTATTTGTAATCGAATTCTGGAGGTTTATCCTGAAAATTATGAAGCACAATTTTTGACAGGTATGACTTTTGCCTGGGAAGGACGATTTGATGAGGCTAGATTCTGGTATAACAATCTTATGGCTACCACTTTTGATAGTTATGAGCTGATTGGGGCAATTGTCGACTTGGAGACTTGGGATCATAATTATACTACTGCTTTGGAGCGTGTTAACTATGGACTGAGAATATATCTTAATGATAAAGAATACTTATTAAAGAAAGTTACTATTTGTCAAAGATCAGGAGAGCTTGAGCTTGCAAACAGAACACTTGATCAGTTGATCAGCGCATATCCGGATGATAAGGATATAAGAAAATCATATTATAACCTAAAGGGATTAATTAGATTGAATGCAGTTGGAGCTGGATATACAATTAACACTTATGCTCTTCCGGCTAGAAGAACCTGGCAAATGTACTCTGGCAGTTATTATCACACTAATGATGTTGGAACATTTGTTGGATCTGTTAATACCGGGTATATTTCAACTGATACTTCTGCCTTTTCCGTTCGAGGAGGCTATCAGTTTGAAATTGACGCATATCCAATTTTTACAGCTAAGAAGCGTTATTACCATTTTAATTTTGGCTATTCTCCTAGTCTGATTTTTGCAAAGTATCGATTTGGAGCCCATATTTATCAGGATCTAATTCCAACTTGGGAGCTTTCTGCTGGGTTTGACTATAGTTATTACAAAAATGCTACAGATACTGCAAATGTGCTGATCTTTCAAGCAGGGATTAATAAATACTGGACAAACTTTATGGCTAGTTTTATTCTGACTATGGCGCCCACTCCTTTGAAACTAGCACAGGGTTATACATTAATCGGACGGAAGTATCTTGGTAGACCTGATAATTGGATACAGCTAGCTGTTAGTGCTGGAGTTTATCCTGAGAATCCAGCTTTTTATTTAAATGATATTACAATAACTCCAGTTGGCTTACTTAATTCCTATACCATTTATGCCGGAGCCCGATATCTGCTTCATGAAAGATGGATAGGACAACTATATGTTGGATATCAGAGACAAGAGTATATGGCAAACTTGTTAAGAAATGCCTGGACAGCTAATATTTCAGTTATTTATCTGCTTAATAAAGCTGACTGATCTTCAAATATTAATTGAATCCTTCCATTCAGCTTAGAAAAGAGATACCCTTCTTCGGTTCTTTCAATATTGTTATTAAGCGGAATAGTAGTAATAAGTTTGAGATTCTTAGGAACAATAATTGGGAAATGGTTAATCTCAAGTGGAGCTTCGATATTTACCTTAATAAGTTTCTTATACTTCTGAATATCAATCTGAATAGCTGTTCTTGCTTGCCACCAATCTCCATATTGTGAAATAGTTCCAAACCAGGCTTCATCCTTGTAATGATCAGTATACTGTTCTTGAAACCGGTATTTATGCCCCAGAATATTTGTATGAATCAAGATATTGACAACTCCACCATATCTTGATATTTTTTCAGTCAGAATAATGGCATCATCAACCCTTTTGTCCATTTTGGGTGGAAGCTCATCTTCAATTGTTACCGGGATTTCAAAAACGTCAAGTTCTTCATCGAACATGTAGTCATACATTGGATTAAATGGCATGTGTGTAAGAACTTCATTAGCAGTAATGCTTGACCCATACTTGAAGCCAACTTCTTGCATTGAAACATGCAATTTCTCAGGGTACCTCAAGTATCCAGATCTAAAACTAGTTGCATTTACGCCAAATAATTCTTTTATGAGAAAATGACTGACTCTTAGTTCCCCCAGAATAGTTTCGTTAAAAGTTGAAGTAAATGTGAAGTAATATGGCCGGTAATCAGGGTATTTTTCTAAACCTGTTCCCAATGGAATATGTGATAGAAATGGGGTGTGACTAACGCTGTGACTAGCTATTTCCATCCCCATGTTTTTTAAAGCAATGAAGTACGGTATATATTTATCTTTTAAATAGGCTTGATCTAACCCATCCTTTATATATCTGGTTTGAACAAAATATGTAGCCTTAACATTTTTACTCCGTTCCATTTCAGCATAAAGTAGCATGCTGTCAATTGATTTTGTGTAATCAATATCATGAGAAATGAGAATTGCTACCTTTTTGTTTTCAGGTACCATGCCTGGTAAAATAGGAAAATCAGAATATTCAATGTAAATGCTTTTTATCATTCGATAAAGAACATCAAGAGTGGGTTCGAAATCATTAACGTATGTTCTTTGTATCTGAGGATCCAGATTGGCATGAGCAAAAATGGTAAGGAATCCCAAGTCAAAGCCAAAGGCATAACACGCTCCATCGTTATAGAGATTCCGGATAATGGCTGCAGACCCATCTTCAAATACGCCAATAGGTTGATAAGCTGTTTCTTCATAACCAAATGTTGTAGTATTCTCCTTTGTAATATTCAGATTTCCTATTCTCAGTTTGGCCTCGTTGATGTCTTCAATAAAACTTGTTTCAGGTATAGAGAAGTTTCTAATAATAATATTATCGCGTTGATTGCTGTATCGGGCTTTTCCAAAGCCAAATACCGACTGCATCGACGGTGCAATAACATTAAAACCAATTAAAACTCCTCCATTTTTTGGGTGCTCACGTAGTTTAACGAATGTTTCAATATCCATATTTTTGCTATCAATTGCTGGGTATATTAAAACTACTGTGTGTGTAAGAGCATCGTCAATACTTGTAGTAACCCTAAAGGGTACACCCTGAGCTTTCAGTCCACTCACAATACCTAGCCAGTTTGATGCCGTATCTGTGAGAAAAATAGCCAATCTGCTAGAAGTGCCGGCAGAGTATTTTTTCCAGGAGGTAACACTTTTTGCAGGCAGAATAGTTGGTTTCATTGGTCCTTCCAGGCCCGGAAATACAGCTAACTTGTCATCAGGTACATCCATATATCTATTCTTGTAGCCTTGTTCAGCAACCAAAATATTGATATTGGTGTATCCTTTTAGCTGAGATTCCTTAAGCCTGAATAGTGAATCCTGGTCTTCAATACTCTTCTGAGAAAAGGAAGAATATGACACCATTATCATTAGTAGTAAAATAATAAGAGAACCTGATGTATTTGTTTTGATATACTTTGTCATAATTAGTTTATGTCAATCAATAGTAAAAATATATAAATCTACTTACAAATGACATTTTGAATAATTATATTGTTCCAATATTAAAACTGTTGAGTTAATAAGATGTTGGTTTCTTTAATTGAGCCATTGTTTTTTAAAAAAAACAATGGCTATCTTTCAAAAAGCTGCAAAGTAGGTAATGGCAGCTATTTTTATATGTAGTTAAGATTGTCTTTTTAGACCTTAATGGATAGATAATGAGGTATTTGACCAAGATAGTGTTTCTTTTTATAGTACTATTGTCTTGTCCGAAAACAGATAGTGTTTTCGGACAAGAGCAGAGGGTTTATAAGATTCAGGTTGCTTCTTTCCCAAGTGAGTATTCAATAGGAAGAGTTAAATCTGATCTGGGAGTGACAGATGAGCTCAGTATGCATCTCATAAAAGGTAGGTATAAGTACTTTGTTGGATCCTTTGATTCTCGTGCTGTAGCTACAGCTTATCTGCCTAATGTTCCTGTGAAAGGAGCTTGGGTTGTACCTGTCATGATTCCGCTTGTTAGCCAAGATGTGATTATCAAAGAAGAGCTTGACAACAAAACCATCATTACTGAAATGGTTTTCAGAATACAAATTGCAGCAGATCATAAGTTTGTTGATCCCGAAGTAATCAAAAAGGAAAAGGGTTTGCAGGATTATGAGGTCGATCAATATTTTAACAAGGGCTGGTACAAGTATAACTTGGGTGATTTTCAAACAAGAGCAGAGGCTGATAGCTTTTTGCAAGCAAGAAGTATTAATGGGTGGGTGGTTAAAGCCCCTATTGAAAGAATAGTTCAAGATTCGATTAGTGATCAGGTAGCTACTGATAGATTAGCGGAAGCTGCCTTCATGGATACTATTTCGGGCCAGATATTGCATGATTCATTAAAAACAGCTGAGGGAATACAACAAATACAACAAGATTATAATGGTCTGATTAATGCGGCTGATTCAGCGTTTAGCATTGGAGATTTTAAGACTTCAAAAGGTTATTATTCTCGTGCCAGTGTATTGGACCCTTCCAAAAATTATCCGAAACAAAGAATAGATGAGATCAGGAAATTAGAAGATAAACAAAGGGTTGGGAAAATATCAAACAATATTAAAGCCTTAATAATTAGTGTTGCTGTTCTGATTCTGCTTATGATAGCGGTGCTGGTTCTGATTTTATTCCTTAGAACACGTCGGAAAAGACAGCAGAAGAAAACGGACATCTTAAAGGATGATATCCAGGATTCAATTACTGGATACCTGTTTGATGAAGAATCAGTGAAGCCTGAAATGCTGGACCGTATTAGCTCTCCAAAAGATAAACAGGATTTGATTGATGAGATTATGCAACTTTATGCAAACCTCTCAGGTGAAATTAGTAATAAGCTTCGCGAATTATATATTGATCTGGGGCTTGATAATGAGGCTGTCACTAAAACTCAATCACATCAATGGCATGTGAGAGCTAAAGGTTTCAGGGAGTTAGCTCAGATGAATATAAAAACTGTTAATGAGGAGATTGAAAACTGTTTGAATTCTGATAATGATATTCTTCGTATGGAGGCTCAATTAGCAATGATTCGATTGAACTATGAAGACCCTTTCTCTTTCCTTAGCAAACTTCAAAAGCCTTTCACCTCATGGGAGCAGCTGCACGTATATGAGATGATTACCAGACATCAGATTCATGTTCCTGAATTTTCAGATTGGCTAAATTCAATGAATGATAGCATAGTTATCTTCTGTATTCGTATGATTAGGGCATTTAAACAGTCTGATAACTATAAAAAACTATTACCATTTCTTGAGCATTCAAAAAAAGAGATTCGAGAGGAAGCAATATTGACTCTTGGTGAATTGAGGATATATGAAACACTCGACATATTCAGAGAACGATATATTGTTGAAGATCAAGATGCAAGAGTTCTTATCTTGCAAGCAATGTCAAAAATGCCTGAGGACTCTAATGTTGATTTCTTGCAAGGAATACTAGAGCCAAGTAATGCCCTCAGGTTACAAGCTGCTGAGGCTTTATCAAGGATTGAATCATTTGGAGTTAAAGGAATTGAAACGATTCTACGTCGGTCAGATGATGATCTTCAAGCCGTAGCTCGTCATATTCTTGACTCCAAAACAAGATAATATATGAGCTTTTCCTCTGCGGTATTATATGGATTTCAGATGATTATTATGGGTATTACCCTGATCATCATAATTTCATATATTTCTCTTGCCATATATTCTGCATTTGTTTTGAGAGATTATCTGAGGAGAAACAGCTTTGTTGATTATAACTCAATTCTTTCTTGTCCCTTTATTCCTTCTATAACAATTTTGGCGCCTGCTTTTAATGAGTCTAAGACTGTTGTGGAGAATGCCAGGGCTCTGATGTCACTATACTACCCTGATTTTGAGGTGATTATTATTAATGATGGGAGTACTGATGATACTTTGGTAAAGCTAATTGATGAATATGATCTGGAGTTGTCAGATAGTTTCTTTGAATATAGAATTCCTTCTCAGGATATTCGTGGCGTTTATAAGTCACGCATTAAGTCCTTCTCAAAATTGCTGGTTATTGATAAAGTGAATGGTGGTAAGGCCGATAGTTTAAATGCCGGTATTAATCTCGCTAAGGGAGAGTTGTTTATTGCTATTGATGTAGATTCTATAATTGAATCTGATGCCTTGATGAAAATGGTTAAACCATTTTTAGAAGAAACAGATGAAAAGGTGATTGCTGTTGGTGGTGTAATTAGGGTTGTAAATGATTGTATTGTTGAAGGTGGACAGATTTCTCAGATTAATTTGCCCAAGAGATTCCTTCCTCGTGTTCAGGTTCTTGAATATACCAGGTCTTT
>JAGLDP010000018.1 GCA_023145515.1 Bacteroidales bacterium | reverse complement strand
CACTGGCGAAAAATTGCAGGAACAATTAGTATTAATTAACAAAGATTAACACCAAAAGACAAAAAAACCATGTTTTTGCAGCTTAATCCAGACCAATGTCATTGATTTTGCTCAGAAAGAGTTTAGCAAGCTGTTCAGCTTCATCTTCAGTTTGAGCCTCTGTATATATTCGAATGATTGGTTCTGTATTCGATTTTCTAAGGTGAACCCAGGAATTTTCAAAATCAATTTTAACTCCATCGATAGTAATTGGGTTTTCATCCTCAAATTTCGTCTGAATCTTTTGAAGAACAAGATCTGGGTTCGTATCTGCTGAAAGTTGGATTTTATTCTTCGACATATGATACTCTGGGTAACTTTGCTTAAGCTCCTTCATGCTCTTGCCGCTGGCAACCAGATGACTCAGAAACAAAGCTACTCCAACCAGGGCATCGCGACCATAATGCAAATCAGGAAAAATTATTCCTCCATTTCCCTCCCCTCCAATGACAGCCTTAGTCTCTTTCATCATTTCAACAACGTTTACTTCGCCAACTGCAGCTGCGGAGTAACTCCCTCCATACTTGAGCGTAACATCTCTCAATGCTCGCGAAGAGGATAGATTAGATACAGTATTACCAACATTTTTCTTTAAGAGGTAATCACTAACAGCAACCAAAGTATACTCTTCACCAAAAAAACTTCCATCTTCATTGATAAAAGCAAGCCTATCAACATCAGGATCCACTACAATTCCCAAATCTGCCTTATTTTCTACGACAGCCTGACAAATCTCTCCTAAATTCTCTGGTAAGGGCTCAGGGTTATGAGCAAAATTGCCATCAGGACTACAGTTTAAGCAAATGATATCGTTCACTCCCAAGGCCTTCAACATATCCGGGATTGCAAATCCACCAACTGAATTAACCGCATCTACCACTACTTTTAGCTTCTTATTCCTGATTGCCTGCTGATTGACTTGTGGCAACTGCAGAACTGCGTCTATATGTGCTTCAAGATAATCCTTCTTAGTTTTGACTCCAAGATCATCCACCTCAGCATACTCAAACTGACCATGCAATGCCATTTCTAATAAAGCTACACCATCAGCAGCAGACAAGAACTCACCCTTATGATTAAGCAGTTTCAGAGCATTCCATTGCCTTGGATTATGACTGGCAGTTAAGATAATGCCTCCGTCTGCTTGCGATTGAATAACTGCCATCTCAACTGTAGGAGTTGTTGCTAACCCTGCAGCAATAACATCAATACCCATAGCCATCAAGGTATTTTGCACAAATGATTCAACCATTTCTCCAGAAATCCGTGCATCACGACCGACTACTACCCTATAGCGCTTACTATTGCTTGGTTTTCCCTGATTTGACAACCATTGGGCATAAGCAGATGTAAAAGCAAGCAAATCAGGTGGTGTCAAACTCGAACCAGGCTTCCCCCCTATGGTTCCCCGAATTCCGGAAATTGATTTTATTAGACTCATATGATATACTATTAACTATTTGAACTTACAAAAATTGCTATTTTTTTTGCGTTTATGCAATTTTCAGATCATTTTGATATTATTTTGAGAACTTTGCAGTCAAAATAACCAAGATGATCAAATCAGGCAAGAATATACCTAATCAAAATCCAGAGGATTTGATACGCTTAAATAAGTTTATCGCCAGCACAGGAGCTTGTTCTCGCAGAGAGGCCGATAAACTGATTGAAGCTGGAAAAGTCAAAGTGAATGGAAGAGTAATTACGGATCTGGGCACAAAGGTAAAGCCTGATGCTAAAGTGCAGGTTAATAATAAGTTAGCCGAAGGCGAAAAAAAAGTATACTACTTACTAAATAAACCAAAAGACGTAATTACGACCACCGATGATCCGGAAGGCAGAAAAACAGTTACAGATCTATTGGGTTCATCAGTAAGACAAAGAATATATCCGGTAGGACGATTGGATAGAAATACAACAGGAATACTCGTTTTGACTAATGACGGTGATCTGGCAGATAAACTAACCCACCCAAAATACGGAGTGGTTAAGATTTATGAAATTAAACTCAACAAAGCTTTGTCAGAATCTGCGTATACCGAAATGAGAAGTGGTATTGAATTGGAAGATGGAAGTTTTAAAATGGATAAACTATCCTTTATCGATCCTCATGATAAAACCATGCTTGGAGTTGAAATCCATTCGGGTAGAACCAGAATCATCCGTAGGTCGTTTGAACATTTAGGGTATGTTGTGGTTAAACTTGATCGGGTATCGTTTGCAGGACTCACAAAAAAGAATCTACCACGTGGTAGATATAGAAAATTAGCACCAAAAGAAGTTGCATGGCTGAAAATGAAAGGAAAAAAATGAGTGAGCAAAAGCATAAAGCTGGATTTGTGAACATTGTAGGCAATCCTAACGTTGGAAAATCAACTATTATGAATGCCCTGGTTGGAGAACGAATCTCCATCATTACTTCCAAATCTCAAACTACCAGGCACAGAATTCTGGGAATTGTTAATGGAGAGGATTTTCAAATAGTGTACTCAGATACACCTGGAGTAATCAAGCCAAATTATAAGCTTCAGGAATCAATGCTGAAATATTCACGTTCAGCTTTGGTTGATGCTGACGTGATTCTTTATGTCACTGATGTTAAGGAAGATCCAGACAAGAATCAGGAATTCTTGGATTCAGTAAGAAATACAAATACTCCAGTAATCCTGATAATCAATAAAATAGATCTCTCAAACCAAGAGAAAGTTGAACAATTAGTAATAGCATGGCAGGAAAGATTTCCAAAAGCAGAAATTTATCCTACTGCAGCTTTGCATAATTTCAATCTCGAAAATCTTCTAGAGAGAATCAAAGCCCTGATACCAGAAAATCCACCATATTTTGATAAAAATGCTCTCACAGATAAACCTGAAAGATTTTTTGTTACTGAAATAATCCGTGGGAAAATTTTGGAAAACTACCGCAAAGAAATCCCTTACTCAGTAGAACCAGAAGTAGAGGAATTTAAAGAGGATGAAAAAATAATCAGAATAATGGTTAAAATTCATGTTGAACGAGAATCACAAAAAGGAATTATAATCGGACACAAAGGGTCATCACTTAAAAAGGTGGGAATAGAGTCTAGAAAAGAGCTGGAAGTATTTTTTGATAAGCAAGTTCATCTTCAAATGTTTGTTACTGTATCAAAAGACTGGAGGAACAAAGATCTTAAGCTAAAATCCTTCGGTTATGACCAGTAGAAACAGAGTACTTTTGACAAAAAACAGATCATGGGAAATATAGTTGCAATAGTAGGCAGACCAAATGTTGGCAAATCAACACTCTTTAACCGACTAACTCAATCGAGAAAGGCCATTGTTCATGAATCCAGTGGTGTAACGCGTGACAGGCATTACGGAAAATGTACCTGGAATGGACTTGAGTTCTCGCTAATTGATACTGGTGGATTTATAACAAATTCAGATGATGTCTTTGAAGCAGAAATCAGAAAACAGGTTATGCTGGCCATAGAGGAGTGTGACGCTATCCTCTTTATTGTTGATGTTGAACTTGGCATAACCGATCTGGATAATGCAGTAGCAAAAATACTGCGAAAAACTAAGAAACCAGTTACCATTGTAGCCAACAAAGTGGATAACTCTGAACGTCTGTTTGATGTAAGTGAGTTTTACTCTCTCGGCTTGGGTGAGCCTCAGCCAGTTTCATCTATCAATGGTAGTGGCACCGGTGATCTGCTAGATACACTAACATCTGGCTTTGTTGATAAACCAGAAGAGGAAGAACCCGACATTCCCAGATTTGCTATAGTTGGCCGACCAAATGTAGGGAAATCATCCCTCATAAATGCCCTTTTGGGTGAAGACAGAAATATTGTAACACCAATATCAGGAACCACTCGCGATTCAATAAATACGAGGTATAGTAAATATGATCTCGACTTCTTTCTTGTAGATACTGCAGGACTACGAAAAAAGGCTAAAGTAACTGAAAACATAGAGTTCTACTCTGTTATGCGATCAGTAAGAGCTATTGAGAACTCAGATGTCTGTCTCCTGCTAATCGATGCTGAAGATGGTATCAAATCTCAGGATATCAGCATTTTTGGAGTAGCTCAACGGAATCGTAAAGGCATTGTGATTTTGGTTAATAAATGGGATCTGATGGATAAAGACACTAATTCTGTAAAAAAGTTTCAACAGGAGCTTGAGAATAGGATTGCTCCTTTTACAGACGTGCCAATAATTTTTACTAGTGCCATATCCAAGCAAAGGATTTTTAAAGCTCTTGAGGCAGCTGTTGAAGTATACAAAAACAGAAAACAAAAAATCCCAACATCAAAACTAAATATCTTTCTTCAAGAAGCTATTGAAGCAAATCCACCACCATCATTGAAAGGAAAATGGATTAAAATTAAATACGGAACTCAATTGTCAAACCCCACACCAGCATTTGCGTTTTTCTGTAATCGTCCGCAATACATTAAAGATCCCTATAAGAGGTATCTTGAAAATAAACTGAGAGAATCATTTAACTTTAAAGGTGTACCACTTCAATTGTTTTTCAGAAAAAAGTAATCTTCAATTATGAGCAAGTATATTATTATCGGAGTTATACTTCTACTAGTAACTACATGCCAAAAAATTGAGGTCTTCCCAGATGAGCCCAGCATTAGCTTTTCTAGCGTCATCGTGAAAGACTCTACAGATATTCTTGACAATCCGATTAAGTATGTAAAACTCACTTTTCAGCTTATTGATGGCAATGGAGATATCGGCCTGAATGCAGAGGATACTACCGGTCCTTTTCACCGCGACAGTCAGTATTATTACAACCTCTTTATTCGTGAATATGAAAAAATTGGCGATGAATATATTGAGGTTACAGAGCTTGAATTCCCCAGAAACTATCGGATTCCGGATTTAACTCCGGCCGGACAGAATAAAACTCTTAAAGCTGAAATCAGCATAGAAATGGAATATCGATATTCGAATGCTAATCCATTGCCTTTTAATGAGTTTAAGTACTTCTATTATTTGGTTGACCGTGATTTGAACAAAAGCAATACCGACACCTCTACTCTGATAACCTTTTAACTAAGGGAAACTCAACAAAGAAAGTGGTTCCACCTGATCTGGTTTCAAACCAGATCTTTCCTTCTGAATTCTCAATAATATTTTTACTTATCGCTAACCCCAGTCCCATGCCACTGGTTTTTGTAGTAAAGCTGGGTTGAAATAGTTTCGCCTGTAACTCTTTGGGTATTCCTGTTCCATTATCTTCTATACTCAACAGAACATTTGATTCTACTTTTGAAATACACACCCTGACTTCTGGTTTTCTTCCTTGAGGTACAGATTGTATTGCATTATTTATCAGATTATTAAACACTTGCAATAGCTGTTCTTTATCCAGAAAAACAATAAGTGGCCCTGCATCTTTAACTTCAAGAAAAATATTTGAGCTACCTGATTCCATAAAGAGTGCGATACTGTTCTCAACTTTTGCTACAAAATCAAGCTCTTCTCGTTTAGCTTTGGGCATTTTGGCAAATTGAGAAAATTCATTAGCTATAACACTCAGAGCATCAATCTGTTCAACTAGTGTTTTCGTAACCCTTTCAAGGTAATCATCCCAATTATCAACACGATCATCCCATGATCGCTTTAAATGCTGCACACTAAGCTTCATAGGTGTTAGAGGGTTCTTTATCTCGTGAGCTATTTGTTTGGCCATTTCTCTCCATGCAGACTCTCTCTCTGAGCGAGCTAACATTTCAGCACTGGCCTCTAGTTGCTGAACCATCTGATTGTACGCAGCAACCAGTCCTCCAATTTCATCTTTCCGATGATATTCAATCTGAGTATTTTGCCCTCCCAACTTCATCCCTGAAAAACGCTCCTGAAGCAAACGTAATGGTCGGGTAAGCTGATTCCCTAACAATACAGCAAAAACTACAGTAAGAAATATCAAAAGAAAATACCCGTTAAGCATGGCCACCATAAACGTGCTGACCTCTTTCCTTATTTCACTTTGTTTTGAAAAATAAGGAAGGTTCAGATATGCCAATAACTTACCCTCAAAATTATAGAAAGGTACATAAGCAGACCAAAATCCCAAATCTCCAATATTTTCTCGTTGAACCAACTCCATCTGCTTCTGGGCAGCCATCTCATAATAAGCGTAAGAATCCATATGGGTTCCCGTAAGCTTGTGCTGAAAGACCTCTGGCCGAGAAGATGCGAGCAGACTACCCTGTGGATTATAAATGTTTATATCGGTATTAAAAACATAAGAAAACTTTACCAGCAACGACTGTAAATTTGGATAAGATCCATTAGTCCAATCAGCTGTCAACTCCTCCTCAAAATCCAGCTTATGCTTCATCTCAATACTGACCGATTGGATTTTTTCTGAAATTGTATTCTGATTTGTCTGATCATATTGATTGATTATAAAATAGCTCATTCCTCCTCCAATAAGCAGAAAAGAAATAATCAAAATACTTATCATCGAAAACTGGATTTTCGACTTCAAATCCAAGTTTCCAGCATTAATCTTTGTTGGTAAAAATAAAAACAAGGATATAATCAGCCAGATAATATAGAAGCTAACAAACAAATAGGAAAAAGCAAACAAGTGCTCTAAAACAGAGGTTCTTGGCTTACTGATAATGATCTTACTGCTCTTGTCCAATTCACTAATCCAATGATCAAATCTTCCATCCTCAAATCTAACAATCGAATCAGAACTGGATGGATAAGACTCACAGCTTGACGCATAAGTGTAGTCACCAGACCTGCTAACCAGATGACAATCCTGATATTTTGCAAAAGAATACTCGTCCCATAGGCTATCCCTCCGATTCTCCCCTGCGATTAACACATCTGGATATCCTAGTCCCTCAGGCATTAATTCTAACTCTGCCGATACAGTAAGATGATAAACATAAGCACTATCAGCTGTGAAAACCGGGAATATCCCCAGATACCAAACTATGCCATCAAAATTGTTGATGTAATAAAAATGTGAATCTCCTATAAGCTCCCCGTCTCGTTCTTTGATACTGTTCCAATGATCCAGGCACCCGACAGTTAATCTCTCTGTTGAAAAAATCAACATATTAACCGAGTCACAAATATTAACACTTATTTTATACTGATCCCAATATTGTCCGAAGCGATTATCCAAAAGATATGTTCTAACTTCTTCTTCAGGAGTTCTGGGATTTCGGATCATCTCCACCAAGGTTGAATCAGAACAAATCTCGGAATCCATCTTCAACAAAAGTCTTTCAGCCACCGGATCATGTTCATTTGACAGATTACTAATTAAAGCAATCTGTATCGCCTCCTTCTTAACTTTATTCGTTTGATTAAGTGCAAAAATCATAAAAATTGCAAAAATCAACTGGATGAGCACCATACCAAACTGATTCAGTCCAGCCTCCTTTCGGTATAAGGAAATACCACAAATCAAAATCAATGACAACAGAACTATTAATGAAGCAAGTTCAAGCCCCAAACCGGCATTTTGGGTTACTACATAAAAAGCAACACCCATAATAACAGGAACCAGAACAAAGCGTCTTATGGGATACATAACCATTGCTTGTTTGGATATTCTATACAAAATCAGCACAAAAGCAGATGCCGTAATTGCCATCAGAATAATATCCATGAAGCTGTGAAAGGTTATTGAAAGAACATTGTGTATTTCAATCACATCTTCACACTGTTTTAATAAGAAAATCCAGAATCTGTTTAGCCCGAACCAAGCAACAAAAACCAGCAACCAGCCAAGCGATGTAAAACTGTCTACTAACCTTGGATTATCAGACTTTGTACTTTCATTAACTCTCTCTGGATAAAGGCGAAACCATTTGTTTATAGCAAGAGAAAAAAACAAAAGGAATACCAGGCTGATCAATGCTTCTCCTTGTGATTCGAAAAACTTAACAGGGTTATTAAAGGACTGAAACCACGATAAGTTGTAAATCAAATCAGGCACCTTGAAGTTGGAGAGCAGCCACCTCAGTAATCCCAAGTCTGCAGCCAAGAATAGCAGCCACCAGTTTGAATGCCATAAACTGTATCCAAGTTGAAATAGATCCAACAGAAAACAAAGAACAAATAGTAAGCTCATACCATATAAACCAATGGCGAGAAACCAGAAAAAACTGAAGTCATTGTCAACATTACTCCGGTGAAGTCCAAAAAGCGGATTATCAGTAAGGTCATGAATAATTATCTCTGAAACATTGGAAGCGGGAACAACAACATAAGATGAAGAACGAGAACCACCAATCAGGAACTTATTTGACAAAAAACCATTCTCAATAGGAAAATGGTATTGTAAGGGAATAACACCAGCTACTGTCAAGCTATCTATCGTACTAACTACACATAATCCTGATAGATTAGGAAACTCAAGCAAGCCATTGTGGAAATCTTTAATACCCCAACTACCAGGAAGAGCAATAGAATTATCCGACCAAAATATTAATGAGTCACCATCATACACGAAAAAGGGATTATCAGTGTCTGAAAGAAAGTCAGTAATCTGTTCAGTATTCAAACTCTGAACTAGATCACTAATCTGTGTATTCAATTCTATAAGTCGCTCCTGAACCAAATGCTCTATGCGCTGATGATCAATTATTTCATTTTTGGTACGCTTGTGTATATTTTGAAATAGCAGAGCCAAAGCTGCAAAAGTCAGAGCTAGCCAAAAAAAACGACTGGTGCGCCAGAAAGAAGGAAGGTCTTGCCTATTATTGCTATTCATACTCAGGTTTTTGAGTCCCGAACAAATTTCAGCCCGGGTTTGATCTAAAAGTAAGAAAATGTGAGCATAATTGACATATCATCGCTATTTTTGCTGTATGACTGTTAACAATCTTGATAAAATTCTTTTGGATGCCCTGGATGAGGATATCGGAGAAGGCGATCATTCTTCACTGGCTGTCATTTCTCCTGATGCTTCAGGAGAAGCAGTATTGATAGCAAAACAGACTGGTATTATTGCCGGACTCAGGGTGATAAAAAGACTATTTGAGCTTTTCGACAGCAATCTCAAGGCAGATTTTCTTTTTGAAGATGGAGATCTGATTATGCCAGGTGATGAGATCATGCACCTGCGAGGTTCCAGTTTGTCTATTCTGCAAACTGAACGTCTGGCTTTGAATATCATTCAGAGAATGAGTGGCATTGCTACTCAGACTCTCGGCTATGTTGAAAAGTTAAAAGGGACCAGAGCAAAAGTTCTTGATACAAGGAAAACCACCCCAAACATGCGACTCCTTGAAAAAGAAGCTGTTAGGATAGGTGGCGGAGATAATCATCGTATGGGTTTGTATGATATGATTATGCTCAAAGACAACCATATAGACTTTGCTGGAGGTATTGAGAGTGCTATTGTTCAAGCAGGGAACTACCTCCGGGATAAGGGGAAAGATCTGCAAGTAGAAATTGAGGTTCGTAGTATTAATGAGCTTAAAGAAGTTTTGGTGATTGGTGGTGTTAACCGGATTATGCTGGATAATTTCACCCCCAAAGAAACCCGATTAGCCATTTCTATGATAGACGGACAATACGAAACTGAATCCTCAGGAGGTATTAGCCTTGACACTATAAGAGATTATGCATTAACTGGTGTAGATTTTATTTCTGTTGGAGCTTTGACCCATCAGATTTTTAGTCTTGATTTGAGTTTGCAAGCAAAAATTTAACATGAGCGAACAGAAAAGATTGATAACCAAACTTGTTCGAGAACTAGTTGTTTTCGTCAGAAGAGCCAGCCTGCCTGGGTTTGACAAAATACCGATCGCTGAGGTCATCTCTTTTTTCATAAATGGATTAAAAAACGGAGGAACTGCTACAAGAGCATCAGCGGTAGCATATAATTTCTTTCTGGCCTTCTTCCCTGCTCTCCTTGTAATGGTTACATTGATTCCATATTTCCCCATTGACAACCTGCAGGAAGTGATGATGTCAACTCTACAGGAGATTCTCCCTATCAATGTTTATCATACTATCAAGGATACTTTTGAAGAAGTCATCACCACGAAAAGAACCGATCTGTTATCATTTGGTTTTCTGGCAGCATTATTATTTGCCTCAAATGGTATCTCTGCCCTCATTCGTGCCTTTAATGCTAGTTATCATCACGTAGAAACTCGTAAATGGATAAATCAACAACTTGTTGCTATTCTTCTGGTATTAATATTTTGTATACTGGTGGCTACTTCACTTACACTGATCATATTTAGCGGTGCTTTTCTTGATTTATTAGAAGCCAAAGAAATTCTTACAAATAAATTCCTATTGGCTCTTCTCAATAATGGTAAGTGGTTAATAATACTCTCTTTCCTTTTTCTGGGAATCTCATTTTTATACTATCTCGCCCCAGCCAGAAGAGGAAAATTCAGATTTATCTCTCCGGGTGCAACCTTAGCCACAATAATAATGGTAGCAACCTCTTTGGGATTATCTGCCCTGATCAATAACTTCGGACAATATAACAAACTGTATGGTTCAATCGGAACCATGATTGCTTTCATGATCTGGATTAACTACAATTCATTTGTATTATTAATCGGATTTGAACTAAATGCCAGCATTAAAAATGCCAAGCTTCATCGGAATGAATCATCTGAGGAAATCTAATTCCTACATGTGATGGAGGTATTTGTAAACCAGCTTTCTGATTTCTTCAGTCTTTCCATATATCCGCTCACTCAGCCCCCTGTCTTTATATCCGCTCAAAACGCTAATAAAATTATCAATCGTCCCGGCTGGAAAAACTCCGTCCATCTCAAAAACGCTCCGATACTCTTGCAAAACTTCAGCTGATTCTTCGCAGCAATCAGGAAGATGCTGCAGCTCAGCAAGTCTATCTTTATTCTCTTTATTAAAAATATTGACATCTACATACAGATCAGCAGCTCTCTTCAAAGCATCTGGCATTTCCAAACCATGCTGAGCAGCCATCACTAATCCGGCAAACAAATGATACAAATCGGCTGAACCATCAGGTGAGCGTATTTCAATGGTTTGCTTACTGTCAAATTCATTTTCGCCAAAGGAATCCTGCGGGTTCGCATCAGCAATCATATTATCAACACCAATCCACCCCAGTGGCACCCTAACAAGAACTGATCGATTTCTGTCGCCCCAACAAATATTAGTTGGAGCCTCCTGGTGAGGAACCAGTCGCAAGTATGAAGTAGGAATCGTATTACCAAAAGCTGTTAATGGGGCAGCCAAATTCATCAAACCAGCAATTACTTTTCGGGCTGGGTCACTCAGCTGTCCATGGTCAACCATGGCATTCCTGCCATCTTTAGTCAGCATCATGTGAACATGCAATCCTGAGCCAGCCTTACCAACGGTTATCTTAGGTGCAAAACTTAGATTTACACCATACTTATTACCTAGCTGTCGTAAAATCCATTTAGCCACAATCAATTGATCAACAGCGTCGTCTACCTCTACTGGCAGAAACTCAACTTCATGCTGCTCAAAACTCTCAGCATCAGTAGCAAAACTACCAACTTCACAATGTCCATATTTTATTTTACCACCACAAGCAGAAATAAGATCCATAGCCTCTAAACGCAAACTCTCATAATTTGAATATGGAGCCGCAGAATGGTAGCCCTTTTGATCATCAGCCGGATACATCTCTTCTTTCTTGCCCTGAACATAATACTCCAGCTCGCCCATAGCCTTAAAAACAAAGCCTGTTTTGCTTTTAAATCTTTCATGAGCCTTCCTTAGAATGTATTCAGGTGCACTCTGCAGTGGATTTCCATCACTAGCATAAAATGAACACAGAATATCAAGAGTAGGTACCTCAGCAAAAGGGTTAACAAATGCAGTTTTGTATCTGGGTACTACATATAAGTCGCTTGATGCTGCACCGATATATGAAAACAGACTGGATCCATCAACTCTTTCTCCTGTTGTCAGAACAGATTCAAGATGCTTACGACTATTGATAACAAAGTTAAGAACCTTCAACTTCCCATCTTCAGCAACATACCTGAAATTGAGCATTTCTATCTCATTTTCATCAATAAAACGCATTAAATCACCGCGTGTAAAACTATGTGCCGGCTTCTTTAAATATTCCTCTAAAATATTAGCACTGTAAATACCCTCTTTCATAAAAATTCAAATTAAGATAAACTACAAATCTTTCAACTGAGCTTCCAAAGCTTTTACCTTAGCTTCTGCATCAGCTTTCTTTTGTTGCTCCTTCTCCACAACCTTGGCTGGTGCTCCCTGAACAAAACGCTCATTTGACAGCTTTTTCTCCACTCCTGCTAAAAAGCCTTTAGCATATCCCAACTCTTTCTCAATTTTTGCTTTTTCTTCTGCCGGATCAATCATACCTTCAAGCAAAACAAAAAATTCAACTGCTTTAATAACCTGACTAACTGCTCCTTCAGGGGTGTCACTAATAATATCAATACTATCAAGATTAGCTAGCTTTGCAATTACAGGATCAAACTCCCCAGCATAATCCCCTTCTATCGGACGAACCTGCAGTTTCAGGGAATTCCTCATTAGAATATTTTTCTCAGCTCTGACTGATCTAATGAAAACAATTAATTCTTTAACCCGATCAAAGCGATCTAAAAGGTCAGCATCATAACTATCTGCCGTAGGCATAGAGGCAATCATAATAGATTCGCCATCCTGTCTCTCTCTAACTGCCTGCCATAACTCCTCAGTAATAAATGGCATAAATGGATGAAGTACAAGCAACAGCTTCTCCATAAAGTCAAAAGCTTCCTGTTTTGTTTGAGCATCTATTGGTGCACCATAATCTGGTTTTATTATCTCTAGATACCATGAAGAAAAATCATCCCAGAACAATCGGTAACAGATCATTAGAGCACTGGAAAGACGGTATTTTGAATATTGGTCTTCTAGATCAATAATGGCCTGTTTGAGTTTTGTATCGAACCACTTACCAGCAAGCTTGGCAGTTTCAGCTTGCTTAATCTCATCATCTTCCTCCCATCCGGCAACCAAACGATAGGCATTCCAAATTTTATTCCCAAAGTTTCTACCCTGTTCAATCAGCGCCTCCTCAAAAAGTAAATCATTACCCGCCGGCGAACAGAGCAGCATTCCCACTCGCACACCATCAGCCCCATATTGTGAGATTAAATCCAATGGATTCGGAGAATTCCCCAGAGATTTAGACATCTTTCTTCTTTGGCTATCTCTGACAATACCAGTAAGATAAACACTATTAAAAGGTTTCTTTCCTAAATATTCATAACCGGCAACAATCATTCTTGCCACCCAGAAAAACAGAATTTCAGGTGCTGTAACCAGATCATTAGTTGGATAATAATACTGGATATCTTTGTTATTTGGATTACGGATGCCGTCAAATACAGAAATAGGCCATAACCATGAAGAGAACCAAGTATCCAGAACATCTTCATCCTGCTTCATATCGCTAAGACTAAAATCAGGATTTCCAGTTTTCTCTCTTGCCAGAATAAGTGCTTCCTCTTCATTCTCTGCAATCACAAACTCACCACCGGGCAGATACCAAGCCGGAATTCTTTGGCCCCACCAAAGCTGACGCGAAATGCACCAATCTCTGACATTTTCCATCCAATGACGGTAAATATTTTTGAATTTGGGAGGATGTAGCTGAATCTCATCACTATTAACTGCATCAAGTGCAGGTTCCGCCAATTCTTTCATCGACATGAACCACTGAACTGACAGTTTGGGTTCAATTACTGCATCTGTTCTTTCTGAATACCCAACCTTATTGACATAATCTTCAACTTTTACCAGGCAATTTAACTTTTCCAATTCTTTAACAGCAAGCTTGCGCGCTTTAAAGCGATCCTCACCAACAAATAATGCTCCAGCATCACTTATTGTTCCATCCGGATTAAAAATATCAATAATCTCCAGCTTATGTTTTAATCCAATTTCATAGTCATTGATATCATGAGCAGGAGTAATCTTCAAAGCTCCTGTTCCGAACTCAATATCCACATAATCATCCTGGATTATGGGCACAACTCTGTTCACCATCGGAACAACTACTTTTTTTCCTGCCAGATGCTTGAATCGATCATCACCTGGATTAACACACACCGCAGTATCTCCCAGAATAGTTTCCGGACGAGTTGTAGCGATCGTCAGGTATTCATCTTCAGTACCATCGATCAGATATCTTACATAATACAACTTTGACTGAACCTCCTTGTGATTCACCTCCTCATCAGAAACCGCAGTCTTTGCCTGTGGATCCCAATTCACCATGCGCACACCTCTGTATATGTATCCTTTACGGAAAAGATCAACAAACACCTTGATTACACTTTCAGACATTTGATCATCCATCGTAAATTTAGTACGATCCCAATCACATGATGCCCCAAGTTTCTTCAATTGCTCAAGTATTATTCCCCCATGCTCCTCTTTCCATTCCCAGGCATGAGCCAAAAACTCATTTCTGGTCAAATCTGTTTTCTGAATACCAGCCTTCTGCAGTTTTGCAACTACTCTGGCCTCAGTGGCAATCGATGCATGATCAGTACCAGGTAACCAACAGGCATTTTTTCCCTGCATCCGTGCACGTCGAACCAAAACATCCTGAATAGTGTTGTTTAACATGTGGCCCATGTGCAAAACACCTGTAACATTTGGAGGTGGAATCACTATCGTGAAGGCCTCACGCTCATCAGGTTGGGAATGAAAAAAACCTTTTTCCATCCAATAGCTATACCATTTATCCTCTGTTTTAGATGGATCATACTTTGCCGAAACTTCCAATCTGTTCATTTCCAATAATTTAGATAGCACTTTTCTGTCTGGAAAAGTTTGATAAAAATAGTAAAATATCCCTATCATACGAAGCAGAAACTTTCATTCGTATTATAATATACTATTGTGGCTAATCAAGCGTTAATTTTAACCAGATAAGTGTAATTTTGTAAACTGAAAATTAAAAAGAATTTTGGTATGAAAAGAATAAGTATTATCCTCAGCATCCTCCTGATTGCAAGCTCGGTAAGTTTTGCGCAAAAAAAGAAGGGAAAGAAAAAAAATATTGATGAAATGAGTTTCACTCAGGAATCTCATGATTATGGCACTCTGGAGTATGGAGCAAATGGAACTTATAAGTTCAGCTTCAAAAATACCAGTAACAAACCATTAGTTATCACAAATGTAAAGTCCTCTTGTAACTGTACTGCTCCAGCCTGGTCAAAAGAGCCTATTCAATCTGGAAAATCAGGTTCAATTACCATTAAGTACAACACCAATCTACCAGGCATTTTCAACAAAACAGTACAGGTTTTTTCGTCTGCTAAAAACTCTCCTGTCAGATTAACCATTAAAGGGAAGGTTATGCCCAAAGTGGGATCTAACAAAGTATTGAGAGGAGAAACTCCGAACAAACCTACCAAAGGAGTATCCTCAACAGCAAATAAAGGCAGTAAAGACATACTACAAAATAGGTTAGAAGGAGGTGATCCAGGTAATACAAAAAATATAAAAAAGGCACTCTACGAAAAAAAGATGAAAGATGCCAGGAAGAAAAAGAAATAATTAATCCTTTCATTTAATTGAATTGAACTAAAAGATCATGCCAAAAATATCAGGACGAGGAGTTTCGATGCCGGCTTCGCCAATAAGAAAGCTGGTTCCATTTGCTGAAGAAGCTAAAAGGAAAGGACGTAAGGTCTACCACCTAAACATTGGTCAGCCTGATATTGCAACACCTGAAACTGCTTTAGAAGCAATCCGCAACCTGGATAAAAAAGTCATTGAATACTCACATTCTGCTGGGTATGAGTCATATAGAAGAAAGCTAGCTGCTTCATATACAAACATTGGAATCCCTGTTACTCATGAAGAAATTATTGTTACCACAGGGGGCTCAGAAGCAATCATGTTTACCTTGCAAAGTTGCCTTAACGAAGGTGATGAAGTAATTATTCCAGAACCTTTCTATGCAAACTACAATGGTTTTGCTGTTGCTGCAGGTATTAAAATCGTACCTGTTACTTCCAGAATAGAGGATGGTTTTGCTCTACCTCCAATTGGAGATTTTGAAAAGCTGATCAGTAGCAAAACTAAAGCTATAATTATATGCAATCCCAATAATCCTACCGGCTACTTGTATAGCCTTGAAGAACTGGAAAGCCTGCGCGACATTGTTAAAAAGCATGACCTTTTCCTATTTTCAGATGAAGTTTACCGGGAGTTTTGTTATGATGGTGAGAAACATCACTCAGTGCTTCAACTTGAAGGAATTGAGCAGAATACTGTTATGTTTGACTCTGTCTCAAAAAAATTCAGTGCTTGTGGAGTTCGTATCGGAGCAATAGTTACCCACAATAAAGAAGTTATTAATACTGCCATGAAATTCGCTCAGGCCAGATTAAGTCCTCCCGGACTAGGCCAGATAGTAGGTGAAGCAGCTTTAGATACACCAGCAAGCTACTTCGAAGAAGTATATGCAGAGTATATCGAAAGAAGAAACTTTTTGGTAAAAAGCCTGAATAAAATTGATGGCGTATTTTGTCCTATGCCAAAAGGAGCATTTTACACCACGGTTAAACTACCTGTGGAT
>JAGLDP010000179.1 GCA_023145515.1 Bacteroidales bacterium | reverse complement strand
CTGCTCATATTGATGCAGGAAAGACCACTGTTACAGAAAGAGTTTTATTTCTCACCGGAATCAATCGTAAAGTAGGTGAGGTACATGATGGACAGGCCACCATGGATTTTATGAAGCAGGAACAAGAGAGGGGTATTACCATTGCTTCTGCTGCAATTACCACTAAATGGAATGATCATCAGATAAATATTATTGATACTCCTGGTCACGTTGACTTCACTATTGAAGTAGAGCGTTCATTACGAGTAATCGACGGAATGGTTGCTGTTTTTTGTGCAGTTGGAGGGGTTGAGCCTCAAAGCGAGACTGTTTGGTATCAGGCTGATCGTTATAAAGTACCCCGGATTGCATTTATTAATAAGATGGATCGCACCGGGTCTGATTTCTTTGAGGTTGTTGGCCAGATGAACGAGTATCTGGATGCCCATGCAATTCCTTTTCAGGTGCCTATTGGCTCTGAGCATAATTTCATTGGGATGATTGATGTACTTGAAGGAAAAGCCTTTGAATTCAAGGATTATGAGAGAGTTGAGGTTCCTATTCCTGAAGAGTATCAGTCCAAATATGAAGAAGTAAGAACACAAGTAATAGAAAGACTTGCTGATTTCAACGAGGAGATACTGGAGCTTTTCCTTGATGATCAGCCTATTCCGAATGAGCTATTGAAATCTGCAGCTAGAGAAGCCACTCTGAAATTGCTTATTACTCCTGTTTTCTGTGGAGCAGCTTATAAGAATAAAGGTATTCAGCTTATGCTGGATGCTGTTGTAGATTTTTTACCTGCACCGGTTGATGTTGGAGCAACTATTGGTATTGACCTTGACGATGAAGAGAAGACTCATAGTCGCTGTCCTTCAGAAAAAGCTCCTTTTTCAGCCTTGGCTTTTAAATTGATCAACGACCCTTATGTAGGCCAACAAACTTTTATTCGTATTTACTCGGGTAAACTTACAGGTGGAATGGCTATTCTGAATAGTACAAAAGGAAAAAATGAACGTATTGGGCGAATTTTGAAGATTCATGCCAAGGATCGTGAAGAAGTAAAATCTGCTGGTCCTGGAGATATTGTTGCATTGATTGGAATGAAGCATACAAAGACAGGAGATACTCTGTGTGATTCAGAAAATCCGCTTTACCTTGAATCTATAACAGTACCTCCTACCGTAATTGAGTTAACAATTAATCCTAAATCCAGAAAGGAACAGGGTAAACTCGGAGAGGCCTTAGCAAAGCTAGCCAATGAAGATCCTTCATTCAATGTACGTTTTGATGACGAAACAGAAGAGACCATTATGGCTGGTATGGGTGAGTTGCACCTTGAAATTCTTGTAGATCGTTTGAAGGAAGAATTCAAAGTTGAAGTAGAAGTTGGAGAGCCTTCTGTAGCTTATCGTGAGGCTCTTACCACTGAGGTTGAGGTAGATTATCGTCATGCAAAACAATCTGGGGGTAAAGGACAGTTTGCTCAAGTGTCAATGAGAATTGAGCCGAAAGACGATGGAGGATTCGAATTTGTTAACAAGATTAAGGGAGGGTCTATTCCGACTGAATATATTCCTTCAGTTAATAAGGGAATAGTTAAGACTCTGGCTAAAGGTATTTTGGCAGGATTTCCTATTGAGAATGTTAAGGTAACCTTGTTAGATGGAAAATACCATGCAGTAGATTCATCTGACTTTGCATTCCAGATTTGCGCTTCTATTTGTTTTAAAAATGGGTTTGCAAAGGCTCATCCAATTCTGTTAGAACCTGTTATGAAGGTTGAAGTGAATACTCCTGACGATTATATTGGAGATATTGTTGGAAACTTGAACCGTAGAAGAGGGAAGATTGATTCAATGAGAAGGTACAGAAAAGGCTCACAAAAGCTTAGTGGTTTGGTGCCTCTTTCAGAGATGTTTGGTTATGCTACAACTCTAAGAAATATTTCTAGCGGAAGAGCTAACTTCTCTATGGAGTTTCATCAGTATATGCCATTGCCAAAGGCACTACAGGAAGAAATTCTTGAGAACATCAGAAAAGCTAAGGCTGAGAATAACTAGCGATTCATAAGAATCCTCTTTGTCAGTCGGCTACTTTTAGTCTGAACTGAAATAAAATAAAACCCGGGTTGCAGATTACTTACTGCAGTTCGGGTTTTCCAATTAAACTGGTGTTGACCAGAAGTCTGTCTCTCGTTTAACAAATACTGAACCTGACGTCCGGTTACATCTGATAGTATTATTTGTACCGGAGTATTTTCATACAGGGTATATTCCATTGTAAACTCATCATGGAAGGGGTTTGGATATATTTTGTTGATTAGCAAATTGCCCCCTCTGGATGCAAGCAGGATATCCTTGCTTGATACTGATTCTGGTTCTAACCACACTTCAACAGTAGTTTTCCGGTCTTCTACTACTTGTAAATTTGTTATGAGCTGGGTTATATAGCCAGCAGAGCTTATTTCAAGATTATAGTCTCCGGGCAAAAGTAAGCGATCAAACCTGCCGAAGATTGAATCACTTGTTCTTGGAGTCAGGATATCCATATAAATTTCGGGTACCTTGAGGGTGGCAACTATAGGCTCCCCGGATACAGCATCTTTGACATAAATTTGTAATCCTGTTCCATGAACCCGCTCAAGAACAAATAAGGCCCCGTCAATGTGCTGCTGGGCAATCTCTAGTCCGGCTGCTCCGTCAGGAATAAACTCTTTGGCGCATTCAACAGTATATTCCAGACTACCGGCAACAGCATACATCCAGCAGCGACTGAATCCATTCTGGCAATTAGAGACTGTTGGCTCATAGGTGCCATAACCAGTTGATGAAGGAATTCGTGAAGCAACACCGCTTGCAATTGATCTAATCAAATCCTGATCAGGTGCTTCAGGACTATCAGACCAAGAGTAAATAACTATTTCGCCATAGGTGTGGTAGCTTAATGAGATCAATGGTTTCTCGCGTAATGCCAAGTCTCTTTTTGCTTGTGCCTCGCCTTCTGAAAAGGCTTCTGGCCCGCGGTATGTCAAGCTGCCAAAATTCCCGCTTCCTCCTTGTATCCAGTTAAAATCATAATTACGGTTAATATCCACACCGTCTGAAGTAGGATCAAATTGTCCGTTACCGTTGTTGTCTCGTAGATTCTTGCGCCAATATGGATATACCAGGTTCGCGTTTACAACATACTCCCACCCTTCTGGATTTATCATCGGGATTATCCAAATTTCAGTTTCGTTTATCCACTGGGTAATCTGATCGTCAACATCATATCCAGTAAGTAGGTGCTCAATAAGATTAAGACATACCTCCATACTGATAGGCTCTCTGGCATGATGTAGGCCGTCATACATAACACAGGGTTCATCTTCGTCAATGCCTGGATTGTCGCTAATACGAAGTGCGATTATGGGATATTTATTTTCCTGACTAAATCCGATCGTATCGGTGTAAACCAAATCAGGATATGCTTGTGCAAAACCCTGAAGCATTTCATACACTTCATCTTTGCTGTGATAAAAAGCATAACGATCAGAAAAATCCTGCGCTTCTATGGTTCCTGACATCAGGATACCAAATAGGCAGATCAAAGCCCATTTTGTTCTGTATTTAATCATCTGTGATAATTATCTTATACTTAGCTGAAGCCTCAACTTTCTCCCTGCTAACATAATCACTATGATACTGATTGTTAACATATAGCTTAGATTGGTCGCAGTAGTACGGACTTGCAGGAATTCCGGAGTTTCCGGTTGGTATTACTGTAAGCGATTTATCCCAATCAGATAGATCAAAAATATGTCTGTGCGATGCTCCGTGGTTAATGCTGCCGGGATCCATGAAGCTATATGAATACGGACAAACGGTATGGAAACTTCCTCCAACCGGGTATGGGCCACGACTAAGGTTGAATAGTTTATCAATCAGGTTTGCTGATGATAATGGATGCTCCAGCGTTATTTGGTGAATATCACCCCATGCCCATTTATCTGTATTTGAGCCCATTGATGTAGAAATATCACTTAGTGACTTTTTGAAAGCTGATGTCACAATTTGATTAAATGTCTCTTTGTTATCAGGTGTTTGGATGTTATCACACCATGAAGATTCCTGATTGATCAGGATGTTCTCCATAAAGTTTTTCACCATGATCTTTTTACCAGAGAATTCAGTGAATAGCTCTTCGCCCAACTCATCTTCAACAAGTTCTTTACAGGTATTGAAGTACATGTATTCAAATATTGTTGCTGCTACTGATTCTCTTGATAAGGAGAAATCCCATGTTCTCAGAGTTTCGAGGGCATCCTTTTCAATTTCTGTTAATTCGTCTGATTTCATCAGTTCTTGAACAAAAACAGGGTTGAATTTCTCAGCCATTTTTGAGTGCTGATCAGCCTGGATAGCTATGAAATCTTCAATACCAATTTTATCATTGCTTTTAAGTAATTCCTGAATACGATCCTGGCGATAAGGAAGATCGAACCAGCTACTAATATAATGCGGATAATCTGGATCAGTAGTTCTGTTATTGGCTGAGGATAAAAAGCCACTTTCAGGATTGAAACTGAATGGTAGCTCTTCAAAAGGAACCAGGCCTTTCCAGTCATATAAGCTGGTATCTCCAGGATAAACCCCTATTCCACCAGATTCTCTTAGCGGAATTCCAATAGTTGAATGAAGCCCTATATTTCCTTCAGTATCAGCATAAACTATATTTTGATTTACAGTAACAAAAGTTTTTATCGCCTCACGGAATTCAGTCCAGTTTCTAGCTTGATTCAGACCGTATACTGTACGCAATTCATTTGAATCGAATAGTCCGACCCAACTCATAGAAATTGTTTTTCCTGAGATTGCTTTTATGTCAGTTACAATAGGGCCGCGATGAGTAAATTTGTTAATCATTACCAGTGTATCACCAGCCTTATTTAGTACCTGTTCTTCAACTATTCTGAATTTTCTCCATTCTCCATCCACTAAATATTCATTTGGATTATCGGGATTGACAGTCTCCTCATAGAAGTCTAGTCCGTCAGTCATCACATTAGTAAATCCCCATGCAATATTTTGATTATGTCCGGCAACAATCATTGGTTGTCCGGGCAGCACCACACCTGTAACATTTAATTTACCGGGAATAACCTGATGCATTTGATACCAAATACCAGGTATTGATAGGCCAAGGTGCATATCGTTGGCTAATAGTGGTTTACCTGATTTGGTTTTACTTCCTGAGGCAACCCAGTTATTACTTCCTCTGAAAACATCTAATCCTAGCTCATCAAGTTTAATGGTTATATTTTGCAAGGCAGTTAGAACTTCACCTTCATTTTTATCCAATTGGAAATCGGGATATACGCTTGTTGACTGACCAGGAATGTTTGGAACAAAATCACTAAATTTCTTTTCGTCCACTTTTCCACGCACTTTAAATAGTGTTAGTTCATTTGGCCATCCGGTTGAAAGATCCCAGGCCATATACCCAATCAGGTTGACTGAGTGTATAGGTTCCCATTGTTCAGGAGTATAGCCTAGCAATTTGAATTCGAAAGGAAGGTGTTTTTGGTTTTGTTCAATAAACTGATTGACTCCATCAGTAAACGCCATGATACACTCTCTCAGTTGCGGATCAGCCTGAGCAAACATTCTGGTCGATTTTTTGCTCATCTCAAGAGATCTCATTAGTTGATCTACTTCAAGAAGGTCGTCTGATAAAATTTCAGCAAGACGTCCTGTTGTAACACGTCTCAGCAGATCCATCTGCCATAGCCTGTCTTGTGCCATAACAACCCCTACAGCCATGTACAGGTCTTTTTGGTTTTCTGCATAGATATGAGGAATTGCAAATGAATCTCTTATTACTTCTACAGGGGCCTGTAATCCACTAAGCTGAATGTCTTGATTGTAATCAGGTAATGGACCATTAGTGATGTTGCGTACAAAGAGCCATCCGGCTACTATCAATATTGCCAAAGAGTAGAGGACAATTCGTAGTGTTTTATTTTTTTTCATTGGGACAAGGGTTGCTATTTATTGAAGAATAAGTCTTTTTGAAAGGATCTGTTTATCGCTTACAAGTCGACAGATATACATGCCTGGTGTTCTGTTCTGGCCATCCTGAGAACCATCCCAGGTATATGAATGCTGACCCTCGGCAAAGTTTCCATCGTGCAGGGTGCTAACTACTTGTCCGGTCATATTATAAACCAATAGCTTACCGTTTTGACTGGAGTTCAGATAGAAATCAATTTTCAATACATCCAGGCTTGGGTTTGGGTATACAGTCAAACCTTCTGTAGGTTTTTCAATTTCACCTGTACCACTTGCAGCCTTAACTTTGATCAGGTATTGTGAGCGACCGAATGTAGCGGCCAGTAAGGTTCGTGTAGGGCGATGCAGATTCAGATCAAGAACTGGTACTGTTGGAAGACCGTTTCCGAGTGTTTCCCAGTTTGCTCCGGAATCATAACTAACATAAACTCCATTATCAGTAGCAACATAGAATGTGCCTTGATTATCAGGGTCGATAGTAATTTGATTTACAGGGATATCAGGAATATTTCCTGATATATCTTCCCATGTGACTCCCAAATCTCTTGTTCTGAAAAGGTGAGGTTCGTAGTCAAAATATCTTAGTCCGGAGAATGCTACATAAGCTGTATTTTGATCAAAGGGATCTGTAGCCAAACTTGAAACCCAGCGAACCGGAAGATTGTCTGATATTTTTGTCCATGTTCCTGAACCTCCTACATCAGTATTTACCCAAACATTTCCATCGTCTGATCCGGCATATAGGATATCTCCATTGAGAGGAGATACTGCAAGTGCAGTAAGTGTGGCATAATTCCAACTTCCTGCATCTCCATTAGTCAGATCATCACTAATTCTGGTCCATGATTGCGCCCTGTTAGTTGATTTATAAACCTTATGAGATCCGAGGTACATTATCTTTGGATCATTCGGATCAAGGATATAAGGAGTTTTCCAGTTGTAGCGATTACTGCCGCTTGGTCTGGCTCCGGAGAAACGATTACCTCCGTCTGTTGACCTGCCAAATCCACCGCGTTGAGATGAGGCATAGATATAACGACTATCTGTAGGATCAACACGTACAATAAATCCATCGCCTCCATAGATACTTCCCCAATCATTTCCGCTACCTGTCATTGTTCTAGGGGTTCCGTTATCCTGAGTGCCTCCATATCTTTGGTTTGGATCCTGATAATTTACTTCACAAGTATAA
>JAGLDP010000178.1 GCA_023145515.1 Bacteroidales bacterium | reverse complement strand
AGGAGCCATAGTGCTAATAAATATTCCCAGAGACAAGGACAACAGGATAAATAACAACAATTCAAACATCAATAATCCAAGACTTCCAACAACAGGCAAACCAAACACCAGAATACCCATTAAAAGAATTACAAGAGCATTAATAGAAGATAAAATGATATAGGGAGTCACTTTCCCTAGTATTATGAGAGATGGCTTCAAGGGACTCACAAGCAGAACTTCCATTGTACCAAGCTCCTTTTCCCGAGCTACAGAAACGGAAGTCAACAAAGACCCTATTATCATGAGTATCAACGCCATTGTGCCCGGAATAAACATATACGGTCCCTCCAGCTCCTCATTAAAAGACATTCGTATTTCAGGCTGAGCACCCATAGAACCAACAACCATGCTTAATTCCTGTATTTGATATTGCTGGATAATGCCACTCAAGTATCCAACAATGGTTTTAGCCAGGTTAGGATCAGAAGCATCAGTAATAATTTGAATTTCAGCATAGTTTTCATTTTCCAGATCATTAGAGAAATCAGCAGGAAACACCAGCACAGCTCTAACAGAACCAGACTTGAATTGCTCCTCTATTTGCTGATCAGAATGAATCTGTCCACTATTAATGAAATAACCTGATGAAAAAACCTTATTAGTAATCCTGCTTGTATGAAGATCATTTGACTGATCATATACTGCTATTCCAATATCTTTGAAGTCATTAGTAATAACGTAACCAAAGATCAGAAGTTGAATAACAGGAATACCGAATAATACAATCAGAGTCATACGATCTCTGAAAATATGCTTGAACTCTTTACTCACAAAGTTTACAAATAACCTCATGCTTTCTCACCTCCCCTCGATATTTGATAAAAAACCTGATCCATATCCTCTGAATCAAAATCCTTCCTAATTTGTTCAGGAGATCCGATAGCCTTAACCTGTCCTTCAGCAAGAATACACAGGCGATCGCAGTATTCGGCCTCATCCATATAATGAGTTGTTACAAATATTGTAACCCCTTGTTTGGCAGCATCATAAATTAGCTCCCAGAATTGTCTTCTGGTCAATGGATCCACCCCACCGGTTGGCTCATCTAAAAATACCAACGATGGTTTATGCAGCAGAGCAACAGAAAAGGCGAGTTTTTGTTTCCATCCAAGTGGTACAGATCCAATTTTTCTATTCCGAAGATCCTCGATACCTAGTTTTTGTATTAATAGATCAGCCTGCTCTTGTATCTCTCTCAAACGCAAACCATAGATTCCACCAAAAAAACGAATATTCTCGTAGAGAGTAAGATCATCATACAAGCTAAACTTTTGGCTCATATAGCCAATTCTTTTCTTAATTCCCTCTGGATTTGTCCGTGCATTAATTCCAACGACCTCAACCAATCCTGAGGTGGGACGTGATAGTCCGCTTAAAATCCGAATAGCGGTAGTCTTCCCTGCTCCATTGGCACCTAAAAACCCAAATATTTCGCCTGGATAAACTTCAAAGCTTATATTATCATTGGCAAGGAATGAACCAAATTTCTTAACAAGTTTTTCAACGCGTATTATTGGCTTTGCATCAATCATCTTTCCCTCCCATTAACTGAATAAAACAATCTTCAATAGAAGGATTTAGTGGCTGAACCACAGCATCATCTATCCCATTCTTAGTTAGTAAAACCTCAATATCATCAACGCTATGGTTATTAGTAACAAGATGTATTGTTTGTCCAAAAAGGTAAGCTGAGCTCTCTCCATGCTCAAGTCGCAATAGATCCAGTATTCTAAACCGATCCTGGTGTCTAATTTCCATAAGGTCTCCTAGGAATGATTCAGATATTCCAAGTGGAGAATCTGTCATTAGAATTTCACCCTTTTGCATCAAAGCAATCTTATCACAGCGTCTTGCTTCATCCATATATGGGGTTGAAACAAGAATAGTCATTCCTGATTCCTTTAAGCGACTAAGAACATCCCAAAATTCAATTCTTGAGACAGAGTCAACACCTGTAGTTGGTTCATCTAAGATTAACAGCTCAGGTTGATGAATAAGAGCACATGACAAAGCAAGTTTTTGCTTCATTCCGCCAGATAGTTTACCCGCTCTTCTCTTCTTAAAAGGAGCTAATTGATCAAAAATGTCACTAATAAGGTGATAATTTGAATCTACATCATTACCAAAAACCGCTGCATAAAACTTCAGATTCTCTTCTACAGTCAGATCGTGATATAATGAAAACCTTCCTGGCATATATCCAATCCTTTTTCTAATCTCTTTATACTCCTTAGCAGGATCATAGCCCAATACTTTCACATCACCTTTAAAATGCTCTGTCAGCGAAGCAATAATTCTGAATAAGGTAGTTTTACCTGCACCATCAGGACCAATAAAGCCAAATAATTCTCCTTCATTAACAGATAGATCAATACTACCAAGAGCATGAATATCTTCATAGGAGTGCGACAGACCTTTACAAGTAACAATAGGTGTCATTGCAAGAAATTAATTCAAAATAAGCTCACCCGGCATACCAATTTTCAATTCGCCAGTATTTTTCACTTTAATCTTTATTGCATAAACAAGATTAACTCTCTCCTCTTTTGTCTGAATAATTTTCGGAGTAAATTCAGACTGATTAGCAATCCAGGAAACTTCTCCGGATAACTCTTTATACTCTCCTCCAGAAGCATCGATACGAATAGTAACAATTTGACCAAGAGCAATCGATGACAGTTGGTTTCCAGAGACATAAGCCCTCAGGTACATATCAACCATATTGGCCATCTTCAGGATAGGTTTTCCGGGCACCACTAATTCACCGAGGCTCAAATATTTTTCCAGTACCGTACCATCACTAGCTGCACAAATAGTAGCCTTGCTAATCTGATCTCTGATTAACAAAGACTGGCTTTTTACTACCTCAACTTCATGATAAACAGCACTTATTTGCGAAGGAAAAGTGGCTAGCTGACTTCGAGCTGTCAGTAGTTGATATTCAAGCTTCTCATATTGCTGTTTTGTTGCAGCTCCTTCCTCCTTCAGGCGCAAAACGCGCTCAAACTCATTTTCTAATCCTGCAAGTTCAGATTCGAATACTCTTTTTTGGGCTTTTAATACATTAATCTTCGATAAGATAGCAGCTTCCTGTGCTTCAAACCCTATCATTTTAACAGACAGAGATGATGTATCAACTATCGCCAGTGTATCACCTGTTTTAATAACATCACCCTCTTTGAATTTAACTGAGATCAGCTTACCTGGAAGTTCGGAAGATATAAATGAATCATCTGCTTCAAAGTGGCCATATCCATCAGGTTGAACATCCTTTGTGTTGCATGCCACAAGCAGGATTAATAAAAATAATGGAAAAATATGCTTCTTCATAATCTTTTAGTTTCCGGTTAATGTTACCAATCTCTGTTTAGCTCTAACAAGCTGGACCTTATAATTAACAAGGTTTTGCCTTGAAAGCTTTGAGGCATTAAGGTTCTGTAGATGAGTATTCAAAGTAATTACACCTTCCTTAAGTTGCTGGCTACTGCTAGCCAAAATTCGATCGTAAAGTTTAATTAGTTCAAGCTCCTTCAATATGCTTTGATTAATGCTAAAAATTGCACTGCGTTGTTCTATTAGTCCAAGATTCAATTGCTTCAAAAAAGCATCCTTCTCATTATCGAGCATTTTTGATTGCAAGCCAAGGTTTGCATTTTGTTTTTTCGTCTTTTTCCAATCCCAGAATGTCCATGAAAATTTTATGCCCGCAATAAAGAAACTATCCCATTGATCGTTTAAAAAGTTTAATCCAGGACGACCATAACCAAGCTGTCCGAATGCACCAATCTTAGGATAATTAGCTCTCGACAGCAGGTACTGGTTACCCTCAAGCAGATTCTTTTGATGATCAATTAGCTGAACTTCGCCTCTAACAATACTTTTTGATTCTACTTCAGGCTGTGGTATTTCAAAACTCCAATTCATATCCAGACTCATATTGGCAAGTTCATTCATCTGGGCAATCAGTTGAGTAAGCTTAGCTCTTGTCTGCTGTTTAATATGCTTACTATCAATTAGTTTTGCATTAATCTGATCTACACTTGTTTGAATCAATACACCTTCATTCACCAGTTTCTGAACTTCATCACGACTTGATTCAAGGTTATTAATATGCAAATCAATAATCGGGATTTGTCCCTTTGTCTGTAGAATTGCCATGTAAATATCTTCAACCATCAATCTAAGCTGAAATTGCCGGTTTCTAATTCCAGTCTTCTGAATCTCCAACTGACTACTATTAAGACTTTTCAGAGCAGTGTTCACTCCTCCATCATAAACTAACTGATTAACATCGATAGTGTTTCTAAACTGCAGATGGGGGACTTCAGGGAAGCTCATTCCAGGAATATCAATACCTAAATCAAAACTAACAACATCCGACTGGTAATTTCCAAGAGCATTCAAAGACATGCCCGGCAAATAATTTAAGTTAATTATATCCTGCTGTCGTTTATACTTTTCAATTACGATATCCAGATTTCGAGTAAGCGGAAACTCATCATTTGCAGCTTTTGTACATTCTTCTAGGCTAACCGATTGGCTCAAAACCGGAACAACAGCAAAAAAAGCACTTATTATAATTATTAGAAATCTCATGATATATCATTTTAGATAACGATGTAACAAATCTATCTAAAAAAAGGGGCACTTT
>JAGLDP010000177.1 GCA_023145515.1 Bacteroidales bacterium | reverse complement strand
GGTGATCATCAGATGTCTGGTAATTATCAAATGCTTCCTGACGTTTATGCTGACAAATCTCTTTTTCAGGTCGGTCTTGTTTCTTAAGCCCTTCCTTTTCCTCATCACTAAGACTTTTCAATACTAATGCTGTTCCTTCTCCATGTTTGAATCCACTCTCTCCTACATCACCATCCCAACAAACAGAATATCCATTTTCAAATGCCTTATAAGCAACCTGGAGCAATTCATCAATTGGAAGGTTATAATAAAGGTCATGCGACCAGTTATCAGGTATCTCTAAAACAAATGGTTTGTAGAAGGGTCTGTGATTGAATGAAGTAAGCTCAATATAGTCATCTGCATTAAAGTCCAGATCATCTCTGAATGTAACAGGAGAATAATTCTTACCATCCCACTCAAACTCATTCGGATTCTCACCCAGATACACTTCCAGAACTGCAACAAAAGCTTCCTTCCAGACAGGCGATAATGTACCTAATTTCTTTTGCGTTAGCACCTCTACAAGACCTGTAAGCATTGGTGTCAATTCCCTGTGATCATGCCTTTCACCCCCATATTGGATCCCTCGATAAATACTATCAGGAACAAAGCCATGCTCACGAATCACATTTATCACATCATGTGCCTGCCCTCCCTGATTAAAGTTGTTATTTCCATGCATTCTTACATACCAGTCGGCTTTGTTAACATAATCATGACGAATGATAAACATCTCTGATAAATCATATTCTCCTTTTTCCATTCTTAACAACTCCGTCTCCACAAAGGAGATTGCTGCATAATCCCAGCACGATCCTACCCTATCCTGCGACTTAACCGGAGTTGTTGCTACCTCATGAATTTTTGTAAACAAATACTTCTCATCTTCTTCCTTTTTCTTCTTTCTTCTTTGTCCCATTCCCTGGCTTGGAACAACAAGAGCTACTGCCAATAACAAAGGCATCAATTTCGTTAGCTTAAATTTTCTCATTTTAATATTTTCTCAAAGTGAATTTCTTTTATATAATTATAACTACGCCTCTGTGAAACGAATAAGCAAATTTAGTAGATTTGCTTGGAATTACTTGAGTATGCCTCTACAACAGTATCGGAAATATCGTTTTCTCCGCTTTGTGCTTGGATCTGTCTTTTCTCCATTGGCAGAAAAAGTGTCGTTTGGTTTTGCTATTTCCCTATTCTCGGTGATCGGAGCGTGGATTGCTTCACTATACTCAGGCTTTCTTGTTCTTGGAGTTCATGACTTTACAGGGTCAGCCATACAAAATGGCCTTATGATCACCATTGTTGCCACAACAACAACCACAATTCTGCACTACATTCACTACGGTTTGTTCAGTAATAATGGAATCAAAGGTTTCTCAAAAGCACCCAGGAATGTTAACCACTTTTTAACTAAAGGGTTGGATTGGTCTCCCATTGAGAACTTAAACAACAACGACTTTAAACTCTTTTCGAGTGCTTTTATTCGCTTACCTACCAACAACTTATATGTATCGCTGTCGTATGCCTGCCTGGTAGCTCTCACTTCCTCATCAGTTGTATATCTTCACGAGAAATCAATTACTGATGCTCTGATTATTCTTGGTGCTGGAATACTGGCCATAATTATCTATTCATATTTTGCTTATCTGATTACCGACTTTGCAGTTAGTCTGCTCCGCCCTCTACTAAACCAAGAAGCCCGTAAACGAAAAATTTCACTGCAGCAAACCAAAAGTTACTCTTTTAAATCAGCATTCACCTTTCTGGTATTAATGGTTTTTGTTAGTCTGATTATTGTAGGTCTTTATGTTAGCAATAATATTAACAATGAGGGCTTGGTGCTTTTATTCATTGCCTTGACAACCATCCTGATCGGAATATTTACCTTCTTGCATTTCAATGCCCTTGATGTTTATCTTGGTGAGATTTATGAATCCACTCACCTAATGGTCAAAGGAGAAGAAGGCAGTTTGTTCCCTTCCTTTGATTATAAAGAAATTCGTGTCTCTTCAGAAAACTTTAATGAAGTGGCTGATGAGTTTTCTGAATTACGCAAAGACCTGGAACTTAGGATTAAAGAAAGAACTATTGATATCCTAAAAGCGAAGGAACAAGCTGAAGCAGCCAACCAGGCCAAATCTAGCTTTCTGGCTAATATGTCACATGAAATCAGAACTCCAATGAATGGGATTATTGGAATGACAGAGATTCTGTTAAAAACTGAGGTGTCAGGCGACCAACAAGAATATCTTGGTATTATTGAGAACTCAGCCAATACACTATTGGCTATTATTAATGATATTCTTGACTTCTCAAAAATTGAAGCAGATAAACTGGAACTTGAATCAATTCCTTTCTCTGTAACCAAAGTTGTTGAAGAAGTAGCAGATATTATTGCTATAAAAGCATCTCAGAAAAATCTTAACCTGGTAACCTTCATTGATACTGACACGCCTCATAAAGTTTTTGGTGACCCACTACGCCTTAAACAGATTCTACTTAATCTGGCCAATAACGCTGTTAAGTTCACAGAGAAAGGTGAAATTTTTATATCTGCTGAATTGTCTGAGAAACAAGACCATAGATTTAAAATGATCTTTAAGGTTAGCGATACCGGGATCGGAATCGCCCCTGAACAAAAAGAAAAGCTCTTTCAATCATTTAGTCAGATCGATGCTTCTATAACCCGAAAATTTGGAGGAACGGGCTTAGGACTCATTATTTCTCGTAAACTGGTTAGCATGATGCATGGAACCATTGATGTTGAAAGCCACATGGGTAAAGGATCTACCTTTTGGTTCTCAGCCTATTTCAATGAAGATACACAAAACCTCCTGGAGTCATCAAATGAAAAAACAGAGTTAACCGGACTAAAAGTATTGGTAGTAGACGATAATACAACCAACCTGCAGATTTTTAGAAAATATCTCGAATTCTGGTTCTGTGAGGTTGAAGAAGTTGTTGATCCCCGACATGGAATTGATCAAATCAAAGATGCCATAGACTCCGGAAATCCTTTCGATATTATCTTGGTTGACTGTCAAATGCCTGAAATGGATGGACTTAGTTTCGGAAAACAAGTTAGTGAAACCTTTGCAGATAATCCTGTAAGAATGGTTATGCTATCCTCTATTGCTGATATTATCCCTCCTGGCAAACTTAAAGAAAGTGGATTTGTTGGCTACCTGAATAAGCCAGTGAAAATTCAGGAACTCAGAGACATAATGGAAAAAGCTCTGAAAGTTGAGCTCATCCCTCATTCATCCAATCAGGAAGAAAGCACAGAAGAACCCACCAACGAGATTATTATTCATGATGCATCCCAAACTGGTGAATTATTAGAACCATCAGGCTTTGATGAAATAGTGGATATTGTTGTTCACAAACCACTTATTCTATTGGTTGAAGACAATATAATTAATCAAAGAATTGCCATCCTGCATCTTGAAAAATTGGGATACCAGGTAGATTTGGCTGAAAACGGACAAGTGGCTTTAGATAAGTTCAAATCAAAAGATTACGATCTAATTTTTATGGATATCATGATGCCTGTCTTGGACGGACTTGAAGCCACGCGACAAATAAGGCAGTATGAGTCAGAAAATAACTCCGAAAAACAAATTCATATTGTTGCCATGACAGCCAATGCTATGAAAGGAGATAGAGAAACTTGCATAGAGGCCGGCATGAATGATTACATCAGTAAGCCATTTACAGTAGACGAATTGAAACAAATACTGAAGCATCATTTCAAAGAGTAGGAATAAATGCATCCTTGATATGCTCAATACTCGCTCGTCCTGAAATATCCATCCGAATCCAAATAACATCAAATCTGACATCCAGTGAGATCTGTTTTATCCTGACATAAGCATGTGCCGCACTTATCAGATTCCGCTGCTTTTTACGATTAATGCTCATGATAGGGTTATCTAAAATAGGCTCTGTGCGGGTTTTCACCTCTACAGCAACCAGCTCATTGCCATCTACCGCAATAATATCCAGCTCTTTATGCTGCACCCTCCAGTTATTTTCAAGAATAATGTATCCCTTATCTCTGAGGTAATCGGTAGCTAGCTCTTCTCCGCCCTCTCCTAAACATAAATGCTTTGATTTTTGTGCTGTATCCATTATTAGCAGTACTTTTGTGATTCGTTATAAATAAAAAGCCAGAGACAGAATGAAAGATTATAAACGCTATCTCATAACAGCAGCCCTGCCATATGCAAATGGTCCTGTTCATATTGGTCATCTGGCCGGAGTATATGTCCCTGCAGATATATATACGAGATACCTTCGTCAAAATGGAAAAGATGTAGTATATATTTGTGGCTCTGATGAACATGGAGTGCCAATTACCCTAAAAGCAAAACAGGAAAATGTTAGTCCTCAGGATATTGTAGATCGATACCACGGGATGAATAAAGCAGCGTTTGAGAAATTTGGAATTTCTTTCGATATCTACCACAGAACATCCGCCCCCATACATTTTGAAACAGCCTCTGATTTTTTTAAAAAATTACACGATCAAGGTGAATTCATAGAAAAAACAACCGAGCAGTACTTCGATGTTGAGGCTCAGCAATTTTTGGCCGACCGCTATATTACTGGTACCTGTCCGCATTGCAATAATGAAAGAGCTTATGGTGATCAGTGTGAAGCTTGCGGCACATCTTTGAATGCCACCGATCTGAAAAATCCAAAATCCACCCTGTCAGGCCAACCTCCTATTCTGAAAGAAACAAAACACTGGTATCTGCCTCTGGATAAATACGAGGACGATCTTAAAAAATGGATTCTTGAAGATCATACAGAATGGAGATCCAACGTCTATGGTCAATGTAAATCATGGCTCGATATGGGCCTTCAACCCAGAGCAGTAAGTCGTGACCTCGACTGGGGTGTTCCTGTGCCAGTGAAAGGAGCAGATGGGAAAGTTCTGTATGTCTGGTTTGATGCGCCAATTGGCTATATATCAGCAACTAAGGAACTAACCCCTGATTGGGAGAAGTATTGGAAATCTGATGATAGCCGAATGATACACTTCATCGGAAAAGATAATATCGTTTTCCATTGCATTATCTTCCCTTCAATGCTTAAAGCCCATGGTGAATATATCTTACCAGATAACGTACCAGCTAATGAGTTTCTGAACCTGGAAAATGATAAAATATCTACCTCCAGAAATTGGGCAGTATGGTTACATGAATACCTTGAAGAGTTCCCCGATAAACAAGATGTTTTGCGCTACGTCTTAACCGCAAATGCTCCTGAAGCAAAGGATAACGATTTTACCTGGAAAGATTTTCAAACCAGAAATAACAACGAACTAGTTGCCGTTTTAGGCAACTTTGTAAACAGAACCCTGGTTCTGATGCAAAAATATTTCAACGGATACTGTCCGCCAGCTAACGAAATATCTGAAGATGATTTGGCTATTCTCGGACAGATAGACAACATAAAACTGCAAGTTGAAAAAAGTCTGGAGGCTTTCAGAATCCGCGAAGCTCTTGTTGAAGCCATGGGACTAGCACGTTTGGGGAATAAATATCTGGCTGAAACAGAACCCTGGAAACTGATTAAGACAGATGAGAAACGTGTTGGCGAAATTCTGAATGTATGCCTTCAGATAACTGCCAATATCTCAATTCTAATGGATCCCTTCTTGCCCTTTAGCATGGAAAAACTCAGATCTTTCCTGAATATCGAAGCCAGCCCCTGGGAGGCAATCGGAAATATCAGCATTATACCTGAAGGACATGCACTAAATAAACCAGAACTTCTATTTGATAAGATTGATGATAAACAGGTGGAATTTCAGGTTGAAAAACTGTTGGCCACTAAAAAAGCTAATGAAACTCAAAAATCTACCGTATCACCTGCCAAACCAGAAATCACTTATGAGGATTTTGTGAAAATGGACATTAGAACCGCCACCATTCTGGAGGCAGAGAAAGTACCAAAAACAAAAAAGCTGGTTAAGCTTCTTCTTGATACCGGTTTAGATAAAAGAACAATCGTTTCAGGTATTGCTGAATATTTTGAACCTGAGAAACTGATCGGAAAGCAAGTCTCTCTACTCGCCAACCTGGCTCCTCGTAAAATAAAGGGAATTGAATCTCAAGGCATGATCCTCCTGGCAGAAGATGCAAGTGGATTAGTCTTTGTTACTCCGGAAGTGAAAACCAATAACGGATCTGAAGTAAAATAATTATTTGAGAATCCAGAGGCTCAAATCCTGGTTGACCGCCTGCAGATCCAGCAGAGCAAGTTCTGCCTTGTCGAGACTAATATACTCAGCCATAATTACCCGATAAAAAGATTTCCTGGCCTGCTCTATCTTGGCCTGATAACCCCTCGAGATAAGATCCTGATAAAGAACATCAGCGTTCTGCTCAGAAATAAAACTACCCGCAATAATGAGAAATTTTATCGCAGATGCCTCTTCAGAAGTATAAGTATCTATAAGCTCTGTTGATGCAACTTTTAGCTTAACCGGAGAATCAAGTACGACTAACGAGGGCATAGGTCCAAATGCCGAAGGATGACGAAAAATAGATTCTGAAATCCGCGAGTTGAGAGGAAAAAGAGATAATAATACCACAGCAGCAATAGCAAATGCAACGTTCTGCTTAGTTTTGTCCTTTTTCGTTGAACTGGATATCGATCCAGGTAAAGATTCGCTCTGGCTACTATCAGGCTGACGGAAAAATAATGAACGATTGAATATGCTTTGCTTTTCTAGCTCCAGAACAGGAAAAGAAAATGAAGAGAGTCCGAATGAATCCAACAAGAAATTAGCATTCAAATTTGCCTTAAAAACCAATTCTCCATCCTTGCCTGACACGAAATAACCTATGCCTGACATATAAATCTTTTCATCCTTGGCCATAAATTCATGCATCTCTCTAACCTGATCAGCAAGCATCTCACTAATCACATCTTTTGGTCTATCCATTTGAATAGATATATAAGAAACCAAAATGCCATCGTCAGCAAGCATCTCAGCATCAAACTCTATAGATTTAGATGGTGGCACAAGGGTCTGCGACTCCTCCTGGATCTCTGCAGAAGTATAGTGTGAAACAAAACCTCCAAAACCCGGAATTATTACAATATCCTCAAGAAGCAGCAATTCACGTATGTATTTATACAGAGTCATCCCTTTTCATAAATAAGAAACAAAATTAACCAGTAATAAACAATACTCCAAATTCCGGCAAGAATTCCTGCTCTTAACATGAAGAACATACGATGAAAAATGATTCAAATTAATCTTATATCTTTGATTCAGAATATAAATACCACCAGATTTATGAAAATACAAATGGTTGATCTCCTTTCTCAATATGAGAAAATAAAAGAGGAGGTTGATGCAGGAATTCGCGAAACAATAGAACAGACAGCCTTCATAAACGGACCCTCTGTCAAACTATTCCAATCTGAATTAGCCAACTATCTCAAGGTTAAAAAAGTAATTACCTGCGCCAATGGAACTGATGCTCTTCAAGTTGCAATGATGGCTCTTGATTTACAAGCCGGCGACGAAGTGATCACTTCAAACTTTACTTTTATTGCAACAGTCGAGGTTATTGCTTTGCTTAAACTTAAACCCGTGCTGGTTGATGTTGACCCGGATACCTTTAATCTCGATCCTAAGAAAATAGAAGAAGCTATTACTCCCAAAACAAAAGCTATTATTCCGGTTCATTTATTCGGACAATCAGCTGATATGGATGAGATTCTTCGAATTGCAAAAGAATATAAGCTCTATGTAATTGAAGATGCAGCTCAGGCTCTTGGCACCAACTATAACCTCGCTGCCGGCAAGCAACAAAAAGCTGGTACAATAGGTACTATCGGAACAACATCATTTTTTCCATCCAAAAATCTTGGCTGCTTTGGTGATGGAGGAGCATTGATGACAAACAATGAAGAGCTGGGTGAAAAAATACGGGTTATCGTGAACCATGGATCTAAAGTTAAGTATTACCATGAAGAAGTTGGAATCAATTCACGACTAGATACTATTCAGGCAGCTATCCTGAGAGTAAAACTCCAGCACCTTAACTCATACAACAAAGCCAGAAAATCTGCAGCCAACTACTACGATGCTCTGCTGGCAGGATATGACCAAATTCAAACCCCTGTCAGATCAGCAAATAGCAGTCACATTTTTCACCAATATACTCTACGGATAAAAACCGGGAAACGAGATGAAATAAGACAAAAACTAGCTGAGCAAGATATTCCGGCAATGATATATTATCCCGTTCCACTTAGCTTGCAAGTGGCCTTTTTAAGCGCTGGATATAAAAAAGGCGACTTCCCGGTTACAGAATTACTATGCGAAGAAGTGCTTAGCCTTCCAATGCATACCGAACTGAATAATGCCCAACAAGAATACATTGCTGAACATCTTTTGAAAATAATCTGATATGGAAAAAGTATTCTTCTCGCATGAAACTGCTGTAATTGACGATCCTTGCGAAATCGGACAAGGAACCAAAATATGGCACTTTTCACATATCATGCAAAAATGCAAAATAGGAGAAAATTGTAATCTCGGACAAAATGTGGTGGTGTCTCCAGAAGTGATTCTTGGTAATAATGTTAAGGTTCAGAATAACGTGTCTATCTATACAGGCGTTATCTGTGAAGATGACGTATTTTTGGGCCCTTCAATGGTCTTTACAAATGTGGTAAACCCACGGAGCGGTGTTAACAGAAGAGGACAATATGTCAAAACAATAGTGAAGAAAGGAGCCAGTATAGGAGCTAATGCAACCATTATTTGCGGACATGATATTGGAGAATATGCCTTTATCGGAGCAGGTACTGTAGTCACGAAGGAAGTCCCGGACTATGCACTAATGATTGGCAATCCTGCCAGACAAGCAGGATGGATGAGTGAGTACGGACATCGACTTCTTTTTGACGAACAGGGCTTCGCTGTATGTCAGGAAAGTAAGGAAAAGTATATCTTAGAAAACGGAAAAGTTAAAAAACTAAATAAATGAAAGATTTAATCTTAGTAACCGGAGGAACCGGATACATCGGATCACATACCACAGTTGAACTAATGGCAAAAGGCTATGAAGTTGTTATTATTGACAACCTTTCAAATTCAACTATCGAAGTGCTTGATGGTATTGAAAAAATATCCGGAATACGTCCGGCCTTTGAGCAGTTTGATCTTTGTGATAAGGAAAAACTAAATGCTTTTTTTTCAAAGTATAAAAACCTGAAGGCAATCATCCACTTCGCTGCATACAAGGCTGTAGGTGAGTCAGTTGACAAGCCATTAATGTACTATCAAAACAACCTGATCTCACTAATGAATCTACTCGAAAATATGGATGATTTTGGTGTGCCAAATATTGTGTTCTCATCCAGCTGTACAGTTTATGGTCAGCCCGATGAACTCCCGGTAACGGAAAAGGCTCCTATCAAACCGGCCGAATCCCCTTATGGTAATACCAAGCAAATTGCAGAGGAGATTCTTAGCGATACAATGAAAGTGAAGCCAAACCTGAATACAATCGCTCTGAGATACTTTAACCCTATAGGAGCCCACCCAAGTACTGAGATCGGAGAGCTTCCCCGTGGTATTCCTAACAATTTGGTTCCCTTCGTTACTCAAACTGCTGCAGGACTGCGTGAAGGACTGAAGGTTTTTGGCGACGACTACAATACGCCTGATGGATCGGCTGTCAGAGATTATATTAACGTAGTTGACCTGGCACTGGCTCATGTGATAGCTATTGACAGAATGCTCGAAAAAAAGAACCCTGCCAATTTTGAATTCTTCAACCTGGGTACCGGAACCGGATCATCTGTGCTTGACATAGTTAAAACATTTGAAAAAGTTACAGGCAAAAAGCTAAATTATGAGATCGTCAAACGCAGAGCTGGCGATATTGAACAAGTGTGGGCTGACACCAGTGTAGCCAACGAAATCTTGGGATGGAAGGCAAGCAGAAGCCTTGACGAAACCCTTCTGTCGGCATGGAATTGGGAAAAAAAGCTACGCGGAATAAACTAAAAAATATGAAAAAAACTATTCTTATTACTGGCGGAGCCGGATTTATCGGATCTCATGTACTCAGACTATTTGTCCATAAATATCCCAACTACAAAATTGTTAACCTCGATGCTTTAACTTATGCCGGCAATCTGGAGAATGTTGCCGATATCGAAAAAGCACCAAACTATGAATTTGTAAAAGGAGACATCAGAGATGCTTCATTTATTGATCAGCTATTTGAAACATACAAATTTGATGGTGTTCTGCACCTGGCTGCCGAGAGCCATGTCGACCGGTCAATAAGCGACCCAATGTCATTTATCACTACCAATATTATCGGCACAGTCAATCTGCTCAATGCTGCCCGAAAAATTTGGACAGAGTCATTTGAAAATAAACTGTTTTATCATATCTCAACTGATGAAGTATATGGATCACTGGGAGATACAGGATTCTTTGTGGAAACTACCTCCTACGATCCCAAGTCACCATACTCTGCTTCAAAGGCCAGCTCTGACCACCTGGTTAGAGCTTATAGTCATACATACGGACTTCCGATAGTTTTGACAAATTGCTCAAACAATTATGGCCCAAATCAATTTCCTGAGAAGCTCATTCCGCTGGCTATCAACAATATGAAAAATAATAAACCCATACCCATATATGGTAAGGGCGAAAACATTCGAGATTGGCTGTATGTTGTTGATCATGCAAGGGCTATTGATCTTGTGTTTCATCAGGGAGTGAATGGAGAAACCTATAATATTGGCGGACATAACGAATGGACGAATATCGATCTGATCAGGAAAATGTGCGAAATAATGGATAGAAAACTTGATCGGGATGCTGGCTCATGCGCCAGTCTTATCACATACGTTAAAGACCGGGCCGGACATGATCTGAGGTATGCTATCGATTCCACAAAAATCAAGGATGAACTTGGATGGTTGCCAAGCCTGCAATTTGAAGAAGGCATAGAAAAAACTATCGATTGGTATCTGGCCAATGAAGAATGGATGAACAGAATCGTATCAGGCGATTACGAGAATTATTACAAGCAACAATACGTGAAACGATGATCATAGTGGGGGCCGATTCTCGAATCTGCCCCTATCTCATTTTTTCAATCCAACGATCGCCTAACTTGGCTTTTTTATCCATGTGATCCCGGATGGCTGATACTGCAGGATTTTTTTCAAAATCACCTCTTACCTCCTCAAAATCCATATCCCGCTCTGCCTCGCTACCATCAACGCCAAAACCAGTTTGAGAAGAAAGAGCAAACTCTTTTTTGGCATCTTCGTATAACAACTTATCTAAACCAACTACAGCATCTTTCCATGATTCAATGATCTTTATTACATCCTCTGAATTATATTTTGAAATCGGAATACCAAACTCTTCCTCTAGTTTTGATTTCGCCCAGGTCCACTCCATCTCGTAATAATCCTTGTGCCACTTACTAAACTCTTGCTGAATCTCCTGCAAATCAGATATATTCTTAGTCTCTATTCGATTTAATAAATCATCAACTAATGATTTTGGCGCAAATAAGCCGGCCAGATCAACCCATTCACCAGCTCCAAAACGGTGGTGGCTTTCAAGCTTCACAAATAATTCATCAATATCTTCCACCTTCTTTTTTTCCATCCTCGAAATAAGAGAATTACCCAAAAACTTATGTATCCCTAAGGTGTACAAGCGCACGCCTCTTTCAAGAGATCTTCTTTGTATTTTGCAATTTTCATAAAAATAATAATCAGAATGCCTGCCAGAATTCCCTCTTAAACTATTGAGAATCTTCCTCCCCTTCCACATTTTCTGAATAGTAAAAGGACTTAAAAGATTGAAATTAATCTGATCAAGTAAATCAGGATCCTTTCTTTTGTCTCTCTTGGGCCATTTTTGGGCATCCCTGATAGTACCAACAGACTGTAAATTAACAGCGGGAGCCAGAACACTTTCATTTTGACTCTCAATCAAATAGGAGAAGGGAAGATCAGTTGTATCTGAGTTTTTATAATGTCTTCCCATAACCAGAGTAAAAGCTCCAACCCGGGCAGGCCAAAGCATATAGGAATCTGAAGTGGTTTTACTACCGCGCTCAATAATTCCCTGATGTATTGGTCCTAGCTTATACATGTGGTTACTTTGGTTTGATCCACTGCCAGCATTAAGAAACGAATAATAGGCCGCAATCAATAAAGTAGATTTATGATGAGTAACCGTGTACGGACCAGCAAAAATTGAACACGCCTCTCCATGAAAACCAACACAATTAGAGAAAAATAGTGAATTCTCAGCCGAAAAATATCGCCCAAGTACAACCCCTTGTCCAATAAAACAATTATCAAGCAAACATGAATCTGTCACGGATGATCCGGATGACACAATAAAATGCCGGGCATTAACACCACAACCAATCTTTACAGGCGCAGCATGAGATGAGTTCACAGATCCCTCATCAAGACGCGTTACACTTTCAATTATGGCATTTTCTCCTATCCATACATTCCTTATTTGTCCTGCATTTGTGATAATACTACCCTGTCCTACATGCCCACGACTACTTCTCCGCTTCTTTGCATATTTTGCAATCATGCGGTCGATTTTTTCAATCACTTTTGGACGATGGCGATACAGAGCCATAATATAGGCAAGATGAGCCGACAGTCGGTCATACATCAATACTTCTCGTCCCCCGGTTTCATTCAAAACCGCAATGCTAGTGCCATTTCCAAACGAGGTTTCACCCTCTATATACATAATCTCAATGTTATCAATAATAACATTATCGGCAATATCATAATTGGCAATATAGTTTCTTACGCCTGAGATATAACACTCATCACCAATAGTACAATTATGCAATGTAGCAGAACTGATTCCAGACGGAAGTTTCACTCCTCCCTGAAAAGTCACCTGCTTAGAAAAAACTCCTAAACGAATATCACCTGAAAAAATAGTATTTCTTATTCGCTGTGCATCAAAGCCTTCCTTAACCTGAATATTCTGCCATGAATCAGATTGGCAACCCTGAGCCTCAAGAATTTCAATCTCACCAGTATTCAGAGAACGATATGCTGTATTTTTCATACTTAACTATTCTACGGTTACAGATTTTGCCAAATTCCTGGGCTGGTCAACGTCGCATCCTCTCATCACAGCTACATGATATGCAAGCAATTGCAGCGGAACAACAGATAATAGTACTGCAAATTCATGAGAGCTTTCTTTTACTGCAATAGTGTAATCAGCAATTTTGATAATTTCCTCATCTCCCTCTGTCACTATGGCAATAACTTTACCTTTTCGGGCCTTAATCTCCTGTATGTTACTAATCACCTTGTCAGTAGTTTGATCTTTAGTAGCAACCACAATTACCGGCATGTTTTCATCTACCAGGGCAATAGGACCATGTTTCATCTCTGCTGCCGGATAGCCTTCAGCATGTATATATGAGATCTCTTTCAGTTTTAAAGCACCTTCAAGAGCTACAGGAAAAAATACTCCTCTACCCAGATATAATGCGTTGGGCGAATCTTTGATGATTTCAGCCAGCTTGATTATCTCTTTTTCGTTTGTAAGTGTTTCTTCCATCTTCGACGGAATAGTTACCAATTCCTGAATCAGGTTTTCAAACTTTTCCTGAGAAAGACTTCCATTATGTCTTCCAACAGAAATTGCCATCATAAACAGAACAGTAACCTGAGCCGTAAAGGCTTTTGTACTGGCTACGCCGATTTCAGGACCAGCATGGGTATATACTCCGGCATCTGTTTCTCTTGGAATACTAGAACCAACAACATTGCAAATACCCAGAACTGTAGCCCCTTTTTCTTTTGCAAGCTTAATAGCAGCCAAAGTATCTGCCGTTTCTCCACTTTGAGAAATCGCAATAACAATATCCTCTGGACCAATAATCGGATTTCTATACCTGAATTCAGAACTGTACTCTACTTCCACCGGTATGCGAGAAAACTCTTCAAAATAATACTCCCCAACCAACCCGGCATGCCATGATGTACCACAGGCAGTAATAATAATTCTCTTAGCCTGATACAATTTAGGCAAAACCTCCAGCAGTCCTCCAAGCTGAATACCCTTATAATCAGACAATACACGTCCTCTAAAAGTATCTTGAATCGATCTGGGTTGCTCAAAAATTTCTTTGAGCATAAAATGAGCATACCCCTCCTTATCTATTTCTCCAATAGAAAGATCGAGCTCCTGTATTTCTGGCTTTTGTATCGGATTGCGAAGAGATTTTAATATCAACTCGTCCTTCTTGATAATCGCCAGATCATCATCATTCAGATAAATAACATTACTTGTATACTCAATAAGGGGAGTAGCATCTGATGCCAGAAAATATTCGCCCTCACCTACTCCGATAACCAAGGGACTACCCTTACGTGCAGCAATCAGCTTGTCAGGCTCAGCTTTACATGCTACAACAATTCCATACGCTCCTTCCACTTTATGACATGCCATTTGAACAGCCTGCTCAGCAGAAACATCTACCTCAAGATAAAGGTGCTCTATCAAATTAACCAAGACCTCAGAATCTGTTTCGCCACTAAACTTCACATCTCTTGACAAGAGATGCTTTTTGATAGATGAATAATTCTCTATTATCCCATTGTGTACCAGGGTGAAATGACCACGAAACGATACATGCGGATGGGCGTTATTCTCATTGGGCTCACCATGAGTAGCCCAACGTGTATGTCCCATGCCAATAGTGCCTTTCTTAGAATGCGAGACAAATCGATTTTCTAAATCGTTCACCTTGCCTTTTACTTTCTGAATGTGAATTCCGTCATCAACCAAAGCAATACCGGCAGAATCATATCCACGGTATTCTAATCTCCTTAGTCCTTTGATCAAAATTGGATAAGCATCTTTACCTCCAATGTAGCCAACAATTCCGCACATAATTTTTGATTATAAGGTTCATAATGAAAGAGTTCCTAAAAAATGGTTACAACAAATGTAACAAAAAAAAAGGCAGACCAAATTGGTCTGCCCAAAACAAATATATATGTACTTGACTAGTTTATTAAAGTATAAGTGATAATCAGACTAACCCCTGACAATGGATCACCATTCTTTAGAACAAGATTACCGGCAGAAACACGAGCTTCGTTTATCACCAAAAACAAACCACTATTTTCCAATCGATTATCGAGATCCGGATTCAGCAAGTTCTGTACGTGTCGTGAAATATTGAAAATATATCCCTCTTCCTCCTCATGATATGTACCATCATAATAGATTTCTCCCAGAAAAATGTCATCAATAAAAGCATTGGTTCCATCCTCATTAGCACCAAAAACAGCCAGTGTAGGAGGCTTTTCACGATAAT
>JAGLDP010000176.1 GCA_023145515.1 Bacteroidales bacterium | reverse complement strand
AGAACAGATTGATAAAGCAAACCGGAGGATGGCAACAGAATGCCATTAAGGCCGCCCTTCTTGGATTAACTGAAGAAGCGGCAAAATTAATGTCTCAAAACTTCAATGCTTCAAGTACTTCTTATCGTTTCCCAACGATGTGGGGGCCGAATTATGACTGGACTCCGGATCAATGTCATGGTTCAGTTGCCATGATTGCATTACAGAGAATGCTATTACAGTATGATGGAGATGAAATTAACTTTTTCCCGGCATGGCCTAAGGATTGGGATGTTGAGTTTAAATTGAAGGCTCCTAAAAATACAACCATAGAGGGAAGCTTGAAGAACGGTGAAATGTCACGGCTAAAAGTGCTGAACCACCAGATGCTTTGACATAAGTTTAATGCGCTTATATAAATGATGCAAATAAACTGAAAAATTATCGATATAGGGGAGATTGGACTGTTTAAGTAGTGGAATTATGAAGAAATTAATTATTGTATTAGGTGCCGGAATGGTTGGTAGCGCCATGGCAATTGATATGGCCAAAAACCATACCGTGACACTCACAGATTTAAGTCAGGATGTGTTAAACAAGGTAAAGAAAAAGTGTGGTGACTTAACAATCCAACAATTAGACGCAACAAATATAAAGGAACTGCAAGCCACTATAACTAAGCACGATCTGGTGATAAATGCTGTGCCAGGCTTTTTAGGATTCGAAACATTAAAATCCATCATTGAAGCAGGAATGAATGTAATTGATATTGCATTTTTCCCTGAAAACTCACTGGAGCTGGATGCTTTGGCAAAAGAGCATAACGTTACAGCAATTGTAGATTGTGGTGTGGCACCGGGAATGGACAATGTCATCCTGGGTTATTATAATGAAATAATGAAGCTGACAGATTTTGAGTGTTTGGTTGGTGGATTACCCAAGATTAAGAAATGGCCATTCTGCTATAAAGCGCCTTTTTCACCCATTGATGTAATTGAGGAATATACACGTCCGGCAAGGTATGTTGAAAATGGGAACGAAATAGTCAGAGAACCATTAACTGACTGTGAATATATTGAGTTTGATAAAGTTGGAACTTTGGAGTCATTCAATTCTGACGGTTTAAGATCCATAATTTACACCATGCCTCATATTCCTAACATGAAGGAAAAAACTCTGCGTTACCCTGGTCATGTTGAGTATGTCAGAGTATTGAAAGAAAGCGGATTCTTTGGTACAGAAAAAATAGAAGTGAATGGGAACATGGTTTCTCCATTAGATTTTACCTCTAAGATTTTGTTTAATGAATGGAAATTAGGGGAAACAGAAGAAGAAATAACTGTGATGAGAATTACTTTGAAAGGAGAAAATTCCAAGGGCCAGACTGAGGAAGTGGTTTATTCTATGCATGATGAATTTAGTAAGGATACCAACACATCATCCATGGCACGAACAACTGGTTATACAGCAACTGCTGCAGCAAACCTGTTTTTGGATGGCTTGTTTGAGGAAAAAGGGATCTTCCCACCGGAACTGGTGGGCAAACATAAAGTTTGTTTCGACTATTTCTTGAAGTATTTAGAAGAAAGAAATATTCATTATGTAAAGAGCTCGCGCATAGCCGAGTAGCTTAGGCGTCAATTATCGGTGTGGGTGGAAGAGGCAGCTCTACAACGAGGTGTTATTTCTAATTTGAATTAATAATATTGCCACTTCCCGAAATATTTGATGTAATAGCTGGATTTCCTTTATAAAGTACATTCCCGGAGCCACTAATGTTTACAATCAAATTTTTTGTTGCAAATACTTCTATATTTCCACTGCCAGTTATAGTTATTTCAGCATCATTTGTCTGAAGGTCAAATCCTTTGAAATTTCCAGAACCCGATAAAACATGTTTCAATATATCTGTCTGACCTGAAATCATTATATTTCCACTTCCTGAAATTTCACTGTTTAATGTCGGGGTTTCAATTTTAGTATCAACATCTCCCGAACCTGTGATTATAATAGAAGATAAAGGCATTGTATCCTCTGCAATAATATTTCCCGAACCAGTGATAATAACTGAAGATAAAGGCATTGAATCCTTTACAATAATATCTCCTGACCCTGAGATAGCTATTTCTTCTATTCCATTTGAAGTAATAACAATTTCTAAATCTAAATATCTTTTATTATAATTTTCAGGTAGATTTATATCCCATATCCCTGAATTAACAATTTTTTCAATCTCATTGACCGTCAGTTCAGGTCCTGTGATTTCTACTTTCTGAGTTTCTCCCTTCTCAATTATAACATTCGCAGCAATTGATAAATCAACACTTTTAAATTCGTCCAAATCAAATGTTTGAGTAACAACAAGACTATTGTCTTGTTGACAAGAACTAAACAGCAAAGTTGTTAATGCAACAACTAGATAAAACTTCAACTTTTTCATTAACAATTAGTATTAAAATTGGGCATATTCCCTGTCATTTCTTTCACAAAATATATGCCAAAATAAATATATAATACTTATTTTGATTGTCAATATGAAGAATCCATTGATCGCTTTATTGTTGTTGCTGGTTTTTGGCAGCAATATATCTGCACAAAATCAAATTCCTACACCATCGCCAGCTCAGCTGGCCTGGCAAAACGCTGAACTAGCTGCTCTTGTATGTGTTGATTTACACGCATTTGATGAAAAATTCTATGTACAGAGCCATGCTCGCATAACACCAATTGAAGATTATAATATTTTCAATCCTCAGAAGTACAATACCGATCAATGGATAAAAAGCCTGAAAGATGCAGGGTTTGGAATAGCCATTCTTACAGTTAGTCATGAAACGGGCTTCTTTTTTCATCAGAGTGATGCTACTCCATATTGCATGAAAGCTCTTAAGTGGCAAAATGGCAAAGGTGATGTACTGAGAGATTTTAAAGCATCTTGTGAAAAGTATAATATTCTGCCTGGTGTGTATATTGGTACACGCTGGAATTCTTATTATGGAGTTTACGATTTTAAAGTGCAGGCTGAAGGTGACTTTGCAAAGAACAGGCAAGAGCATTATAACCAGATGATCGAGAATATTGTAGAAGAGATTTTTACCCGATATGGTGATTGGGCAATGGTGTGGTTTGATGGTGGAGCTCACGGTCCTGAGCAAGGTGGGCCTGATGTGCTTTCTATCTTCGAAAAGCATCAGCCAAACTGCTTATTCTATCATAATCTTCAACGTGCTGATATGAGATGGGGTGGGAGCGAAACAGGAACCGTTCCATATCCAAGCTGGGGCACATTTGCATATCCTGCTATCGGTGCAGGTGAAAGTGCAAAGAAGGAGATTGCTGCCAATAATTTTGCTTTGCTGAAAACTGGTGATCCTGATGGTAAATATTTTATGCCTGCCATGAGTGATGCTCCTTTGAGAGGATACCGGGGACATGATTGGTTTTGGGAGCCGGGGAGGGACAGTTTGATTTATCCTCTTGATAAACTTGTTGAGATGTATTATAATTCTGTGGGTCACAATACAACTCTTATTCTTGGAGTAACTCCAAATCCAGATGGCCTCTTACCAAAACCTGACTCAATTCGACTTAAGGAGTTTGGAGATGAAATAAATCATCGGTTCTCAATTCCATTGGCTTCTACTTCAGGCATTGGTAAAGAGCAGATACTGAGGATTCATGGTAAGAAACTGGTAAACCAATTGGTAATAAAGGAAGATGTTTCTCAGGGAGAAAGAGTAAGGGAATTTAGAGTAGAAGGAAGAACAAGCAAGGGCTGGAAAATACTTACGGAAGGAACATGTATTGGACACAAATATATAGCCAGGTTTGATGCTGAGAAAGTGTCGTCTCTCAGGCTAATAATTGAGGAAAGTATTGGAGAACCCTTAATACAAGAATTTAGTGTGTATGAGTTTAACTTATCTCCTTAATCATGGAACAGCAGACACAAATACTGATTGTAATGGTTATCTACATGGCCTTTATAGTCTTTCTGGGTTTTTATCAAGGACGGAAAGTGAAAACCGGTAGTGATTTCTCTATTGCTGATCGCAAACTCCCCGGATGGGTTGCTGCATTGTCAGAGAGGGCAACGGGTGAGTCGTCGTGGGCTTTACTCGGACTGCCAGGTGCTGCTTATGCAAGTGGCTTGCTGGAAGTCTGGACAGCATTAGGCTGCGTTTTTGGTATTTTGTTTGCATGGATAGTGCTTGCCTGGCGACTAAGGGAGGAAGCCGACAAATACAAGGCTGATACTTTTACAGACTACATTGCCAAGCGACACGGTGAAATGGGTAAATGGCTCAGGATAGTAGGAAGCTTTACTATCGTATTTTTCTTCTTTTTTTATGTAGGAGCCCAGTTTATTGGTGGCGGCAAAACTCTTGAGAATCTTTTTGGTATCAAGAAAATATACGGAATGCTTATCGTTGTCGGACTTGTAGTACCCTATACAATTTACGGAGGATTCAGAAGTGTAACTTACACCGATGTGGTGCAGGCAATTGTCATGATTGTTGCGCTAATTGCTGCTCCTATTGCCGGAATTATTTATCTCGCGAATTTACCAGAAGGTTCAGTTTTTGCAAATAGTATTTCTGAGGCTTTACATAATGCCGGCGATGCCTATTCATCTTTAACAGGTGGAGCTGTACTAAAAGAAGGAACACCATTATCTTCTGCTTTGAATAATGTGTTTCCAAATATGCAGGGCATAGTTAGCGGACTGGGTACCGGAATTATTATTGCCGGGGCATTTTCATGGTTTTTCGGCTACCTGGGCGGACAACCCCAATTAAGTATGCGTTTTATGGCAATTTCAGATGCTCGTCAGGCAAAAATTGCCCGTAACATTGGAGTATTATGGACAATTATAGCTTATATCGGAGCTCTTATGATTGGATGGATTGGTATCGCACTATTTGGTCCTGATGGATTGAAAGATCAGGAAACAGTAATGCCTGAAGTACTTACCACAATTTTTCATCCGATAATAGCCGGAATACTAATTACGGGCGTACTTGCCGCGATAATTTCCACGGCTAACTCTTTGCTGATTCTTTCTGCAACTGAATTATCTGAAAATATTGTTAAGCCTTTGAGAGGAAAAAGCATCGATTCAAAAACTTCGTTATTGTACTCCAGAATAGTTACAGCAATACTCTCAGTTATAGCCCTGATCTTAGCATATTTTTCGTCAGGCTCCCTGATTTATACTATAGTCGGGTATGTTTGGGCAGGAATCGGCTCCACATTTTCGGTAGTAATACTTTTTACATTATTCTGGAAACGTTTTCATGGTATTGCTGCACTATTGACAATAATTTCCGGCTTACTATTTACAATAATATGGATAAGCACTGAAATGGATAAGATCATCACTTCCCGATTGCTGACATTTATTGTAGCCTTATTTGTAGCTGTTCTATCAACCTACTTGTTTAAAAAACGAGAAGCATCATGAAAACTCTGAATAACTCAGGAACCTAATGTACAATGATGATAAAGCTTACCCTGACTCCCTAACTCCCTAATTTCCCAATTCCCTGCTTCCCCGTCAAGGCATCGTACAGTATCTCAACCGGATGATACGACTTTCTATCAGTTCCATCCTTTATCTGATGTCGGCAGCTTGTTCCAGGAGCACAAATCAGCGTATTCTCATGAGTTTTTCGAATTTCAGGGAAAAGAATCAGCTCTCCAACCTTCATGGATAGCTCATAGTGTTCCTTTTCATAACCAA
>JAGLDP010000175.1 GCA_023145515.1 Bacteroidales bacterium | reverse complement strand
CCGGTGTCTGCATGATAATTTTCATGCATCGACCCATATTCATAAATATCCTCAAGAAGCATAGTCCCGCAATGAACTGCCAGCTGCTTGGCTTCATCTTCAAACCCATAGTTTACAAGAGCCTCAGAATACAAATAATTAGCAATTGGCCATACTGGTCCTTGCCAGTTTGAAAAAGGAATAATCACATTCTTATTGTTGTAATCAGGATCTGATTTTGATAAGGAACGCAGGCCGTACGGAGCCAGCATGTGATCCTCATTCCACAAGTACCTCTCAATCATCTCAGAACCATCTTGCTTACTTATGAAATTTTCAATAAGCGGAATAAAGTTTGAGAAAACAACTCTTTTTTGAGGCTCCAGGCTCCCCCTCTCTATATTATAAAAACTCTTCTCCTCATCAAACCAGAGGTAATTCTCAATCTTTGTCTTCAGTGTATTTGCCAGTGCCTTATAATACCTTACATCATTTTCCACACCAAGCTCAGAGGCAATAACTGACATAGCCACATACTCTCTGTACTGCCAGGTATTCATGTCGCAGGCCAGAAACTGACGATCATCATCCTGATAATAGTTGAGTGCCGGATTATTATCAACTCCTGATTGCATAGCTATTTCCCAGAAGAATAATCCCGTTTCCCTATCTTTCTGATAATTCTCTCTGTTGGTTGACACCTTTTTAAGCGAAAGATAATGCTCTCTCACCCAGGTATAATCACCAAGCTTCTCTGAAGCAAAATATACTCCCTGTGCTAGAAATGGCTTAACTGCAAATCTTCCAAAAATGGGTCGCGGACCACTTGTTGTGATGCAACCAGAAATGTATCCCTTCTCATCAATTGAATTCAAGAAATTCAGAGCCCAATACTTTAGATATTTACCGTTCTCAGGGTCAATGCTAGCCAGATGATTTCCAATAAAAAATCCATCCCAATCCCACATTTGCTTATAGAAACCTGCCGGGATCATGTAAGGATACTGAAGATAACCATCAGCAGGCATTATGACCTGTGGACGCAATTTGTCATATTCACGAGACAAGTCAGCATAAAGCTGAACGATAGAATCAGCATCCTCAAAGCTATACACCAAAGCTCCAATATCCTCCTCGCCAGAATTACATCCAACAGGCAAAATAGTCAATAAACCCACCAAGCAATACACCAAGCTATTTCTCATAACTTTCAATTTGTTTAATTCTGGCCAATACGTCAGCCCAAGCGTTTAATGGCAGTTTTGGTCCCATGTATTCTACAACTCTTCCAGATGTCAATGCTCCAATTTGTCCGCATTGAATAGGATTCAGTTCCTTTGATAATCCATACATATACCCTGCTGCATAAATATCACCGGCCCCTGAGGTATCCACAGCATTTGCCTGAATTGAATCAACTTGAACAATATCTTTATCAATCAAAAGTAAAGAACCCTTTTTCCCAATTTTAACCACTGCTTGTTCACACCATGACGAAAGTGTAAGCAAAGCCTCCTCAGGATTCTGACCAGTCATAGCCTTTGATTCCTCCTCATTAGCAAAAACAAGATCCACATAGTTTTTCAAGAGGTTCTCAAGAAATTCAAGGTTATCTTCAACTACATTATAGCTCGCCAAATCAAGAGCTACTTTTAGTCCCTTATTCCGGGCTAACTCAACAGCAGTTTTAATAAGAACGTGATTTTGGAGCAAATACCCTTCGATATATAACCAATCATAGCCCTCAAACATTTCTGAAGTCAGGTGCTCAGGTCCTAATTCCAATGCAGCTCCCAGATAGGTACCAAAGGTTCTCTCAGAATCTGCGCTAACAAAGGCATGGGCTCTACCAGTGGGAGTTTCAGAATACCTTAATTTGGGTATAATCCCTTTTTCAATCAGATCCTTCTCAAAGAAATTTCCATAATTATCCTTGGATATCGAACCAATAAACGCAGTTTCCAAGCCTAGTGCTGCCAATCCATGGATTGTATTTGCAGCCGATCCTCCTGATGCTAATTCCAAATCAATATTTGCAACTGCAGCTTCTACCTCAGGAAGTCGATCGTCAAAAATCAACTGCATACTACCACGGGGTAGTTTCAGCTTTTCTAACAAAGCATCATTTTCAAGAGGCACAATAACATCAACCAGAGCATTACCAATTCCAAGAACTTTCATACAAATCTATTTTTGGCAAATGTAGTAATCATCTCAAAATTTCACCCTCGCCTGCAAAGTAATATTTCGTGGAGCCGCAATATCCCCGGGTCTGCCAATGTATTCCTTATTAAGCAAATTTCGTGCTATCAGGTTAATTCTGAAAAACTCATTTATTTTCCAGGCTAATCGCATATCCATTAGAAAATATCCGGAATTATTATTCTTCCAATAATCGGGATATCCGGGTAGAAAATAATTGCCAAAAAAGGGATCGATAAATACATCATCCACACTTACCATTTTACTGGTATATTTAACATTAACGCCAAATAGCAGGCTCTTAATTTCTGCTTCGAAATCAGCTTTAAAAGCATGCTTATGCCGGTATTTCAGGATGTAATCATCAGGTTCTAATCCCTCTTCAGCTAATTTATCAATATCAATGGGATGCATAAAAGTATATCCCGAAATAACTCTAAAGACAAACGGATAGAGATTTACTTCACCCATCAAAGTGAGTTCAGCTCCGGTGATGCGGGCATTTCCAATGTTCAATGCTTTAAATCCAAGGTAATCATAGCTAGGATATTTGATCGAATCAGGAGCATACATTCCGAAAGTATATTCGATCATATTATTGTATTTGGTTTGGAAAAGTGCGAGATCGGCATATCCTCTCCAATTCCCCCATGACAAACCCTGTTTTACACCAACTTCTGCACTCCAACCCTTTTCAGGCTCCAAATCGAAATTTGGAAATATCTTTAAACCACCAACTTCAGCGCTTGCATATTTTTCTGCAAGAGAAGGAAAGCGATATCCTTGTCCTAAAGAACTTCGGATAAATGTAGCCTTGCCAGCCCGGTAATTTATTCCTGTTCGTAAAACAGGTAAAGCATTATATGACAATCCATCAAGCGTATTCACCTCCCACCTTACTCCCCCCGACAGTTTTATTCGTTCACCCAATCTGGCATCGAGCTGCGAATAAATGGCATAATTAGCTGAATTATGATTATCAAGCAGTCTGGCCTCAATCTTTGATTTTGTTAGAGAGGCACCATTAGACCATACAATTCCATTTTTGAATTTCTTTTGATACCTATAATCTGAGTAAACAGTTCTGGCATAAGAACTTTTGTTTTTATCAAGAGTAGCATTACCTATGGTATATATCCTTGTTTTCAAAGTATGCTTACCCCCTTTTGCTGTGTTGTATTCTACGTATGGATCAACATTATACCGTAAGCCCAAATACGGATCATAACTAACCGGATTCTGTCTGTATGCTCCAGAATCGGCATCTACCCATAATAAAAAGTTAGAAGCATCAACAGTCATAATGCTACTTGATATACCCGCTATTAAACCAGGCACCTTTTTGAATCTATATCTAAGGTTTAAGTTTGCTCGTCCGCGTTTCTCATACTCCAACTCTCTGTATCCATTATCCTGATAGTAATTACCGCTAAGCATCACATCAAGGTTCCCGATTTTCCTGAGGTGCGACACTGTTGTCCCGCCAAATGCCGGAGAGCGATCCCACCACACCATCTCTTGTCGCCTTGGTTTCATGTAGATACCACTAAAAAGCGTCACCTCTGTTGTGGGTTCATCGCCGGGAAATTTGTTGCGTAAATGAATAACACCATTCAGTGCTGCCGACCCATATAAAACAGATGATGCCCCTTTGATTACTTCAACCTGATTAATATTTTCAACCGGCAAGTAGCTCCACTTAATATCTCCTGCATCCCCGGCAATCATAGGCATATCATCAACAAGCATCAATATTCGGCTTCCTGCACCATAACTGAACCCACTTCCACCCCTAATACTCGCTTGTCCGTCAAGAATATTTATACCTGATGTTTTCTCAAGAATCATATCCAGGGATGTGATGTTTTGATTTGATAGC
>JAGLDP010000174.1 GCA_023145515.1 Bacteroidales bacterium | reverse complement strand
CCGGTGAAACCCCAATCAAATTTTCCGTCTGATATCACTTTGCTCTTAATTACTTCCATCGCCTGTTCAAGCTCTGGTCCTTCACCTCTGAGATTAATTGGTATATACTCACCATCGCGTCCGCCCTGAATTGTTTTGTATGTTTGCTCTCTATTGATTTTCAGCAGAGATGAAATCGGAATCTCCTGCCCTTCCCTATTGGCAATAAGGGTCTGACCAACGATTTCAAGAATGGCTTTTGGCTCGTCTCCAATCGTAATGGGAATAAAGCGCTGATAAGTCTTCAGCATATCGACCTGATTCACATTGAAAGCAGATCTGAGAGCTGTTTTAAGCACATTAAAATCAACCTGATACAACAACAATAGTTCAGGATCTACCTCAATAACTACCTGATCAATCATAGGAACAGGATCCATTATCACTCCATCCGGGAGTTCCAGCTCACTAATAAACTGATTTAACGGCTCAATCAGAGGAACATGCTCAGTTTGAATATCCCTCAATCTAGCAACCAAATCAGGAGAATTGTCTGAAAATAATACCTCAAATACATTTTTGGGTGGATAAAAGCTGACAGAAGCCAATGAGTGCTTTCTTTTTACGTATTCACGAATCTGAGATTCTATCTGATCAATTGCGTTAGAACTGCCAGCCGACAGATAAATCTCACTTTCAGTAATGCTTCTGGTCTCTGTTTGGTTTAGCAAGAATTGCTGCTCACCAGTGAGCACAGAATATTGCAGAAGAGTATCATCCAACATACTCATCATTTCCTGAACACGTTTTGCGTTCTCTTCGGCATGAATAGGCTCATTCCAATCGATCAAAGCAACTAATTCTGTGTGTTCAATTCTTGGCAAACGACGGGTTTCAAGTTGATTTGACAATATCCAAACAACTCCTAATAACGACAAAAACAAAACCCCGTAGAACCATTTGAATTTAAATACATGAGTGAATCCTCTTTCGTATGCTCCTTCATAATTTATCCGGTTAATTCGCGACAGGAATTTATTCTCGTCGAATGAGCTCCGCTTGTTGTTGAACAGCTTGTACAACATCGGTAGCAGAGTAATGGAAACTAAAAAGGATACAAGCAATCCAATAGTAATTGCCAAAGCCTGATCAAGGAATAGAGCTCCTGCAATTCCACTCAGAAAAATCAATGGTAGAAAAACAGCTGAGGTAGTTAAAGCTGATGTGATCAATGGACGAATTACTTCATTTGTTCCTTTGATACATGCATCTTCCAGACTTTCTTTCTTTCGGATATACTGATCAATATTATCAATGACAATAATCGAATTATCTATCATCATTCCCACTGCCAGAATCAAGCCAGATAAAGAGATAATATTGATTGAAATGCCAGTCAGATAGAATATCAGAAAGCATACTACTAATGAAACCGGAATACTGATTCCGATGAGAAGTGGAGATCTGAAGTCTTTCAAAAAGAGAAACATAATGAGGATGGCCAGGATGGCACCAAACATCAATGATTGTTTCAGATTGCCAATACTATACCTGAGTATTTTGGTTTGATCCTTCTCGATTTCAAAATCAAGCTCAGGATACTTGGTTTCAAACTCATCTAATAAGACATTCAATTCATTTCTTAAATCTTCCATTCTGGAATCTGACTGCTTAATAATCGCCAGACACAGAGCTTCCTTATTACGGTTATGGAATATGCCAGATCGTGGTTCCGGACGCAACTCCAGCCGTGCCAGGTCTTTCAACTGGAATAAACGATTGCTCTTCTTGATATAGATATTCCCAATATCTTCCTGATCAACTAAATAGTTTTTGAACTGAACACTAAACTGATAATGTCCTTCTCTAACCATAATATTTCCGATTGAGGATATGTTATTCCCTTTCAGAGAATTGATCAGATCCTGAGTGCTTATATCCAAACTTTGAAGCTTCTCATAATCAGGGTAAATGGCTAATTCAGGGTAGCTCATCCCTGAGTGATCAACCATTGCAACTTCAGTTAGTTGTTCAATACGCTTGATGATAACTGCTCTTACAAATTCGCCCATTTCCAGAAAGCGATCTTGATTTCCCCATTCAGCAGTTCTGCTTACCATCAGATTAAAAGTAGGAATATCTGTTGCTGAGGCCTTTATAACTCTCGGTCTGTTAACACCCTTCGGGATGTTATTCATGGCATCATCTATCTTCTCGTTTGTTTCGATATATGCATAATTAATATCTGTACCATGAACAAATTTCATCCTGATAATCCCGCTTCCATCCCTTGATTCTGATTCAATTTCGTCTAAATGCCCCACTTGAAGCAATTGTCGCCTGATTCTACTTACAACAGTATTTTCGACTTCCCGTGCCGGGATATCAGGATAGTTTATCTGAACAGTAATTTGAGGAATATCAATATCAGGCATCAAGGATACCGGAATATTAATCGCTGTTATAACTCCCAGAAATAGAATTGCCAGGAAACTCATTATCACAGCGATAGGCCTGTTTATCAAAAACTTAACCATAATGTTTTTGGGTCTTGGTTATTTGATCATTCTGAATTTAACTTCTGCTTCATGAGCAAGGTTCAGGTTGCCAATGGTAATTACAGTATCACCTGCAAAAATCTCCTGCATCCCATCTTTCTCTTTAGTAACTGAATAACTGACAGAGTTTTCAAGAACAGTTTCAACATAATTCCACATGGCTACACCCTCTGAAAAAGTAAATACTACCTGACGATTATTCCTCAGAACAACTGCTTCTTTAGGTACAATCAGGCAATCCTCAACCTGATCTTTAATAAATACTTTTACATTCATTCCCTGAATCAGCTTCCCATCAGTATTAGGCACAATAGCTTTTACAACCACCAATCCGTTCTCATCAACAATAGGATTAATCTCAATTATCTTTCCTGTATAAAAAACTGAATCTTCAACATAAGGTCTCATGCTAACTGCCTGTCCTACTTTTAGTCTTCCAATTTCGGATTCCAGGATAGGAAAAACCACTTCGAAGTTCTTGTCATTAAGCAGTCGACAAAAAGGATCGCCGCCTTTAGGGAGATTCATCACCTTAGTTTCAAGGTCAGCTACTCTTCCACTAAAAGGGGCTTTAAGAGTAGTAGACTCATAATCAATCTTCGCCTTTTGAAGGTTCAACTCAGCACTTTTAAAACCTGACGACAGCGCAAAATGATTCAGAGCCTTTTCACCAGTACGCCCCCCCCCCACTTGTCCGCCAGAATGTGTAATCACCTTATCATCCAAATCAATCTTGGCTGATTCAAGTTGAAACTCAGCCTGCTTAAGATTAATCAGATCCAATTCATTCTCAAGCGAGGCCAGAACTGCTCCTACTTTCACCCAGTCTCCATTTTTCACATTAATCTCCTTCACAATCTGGTTCTTGGTAAAATAAAGTTCTGCCTGCTGGCTAGCCATAAGCTTTCCATTACTAACAAACTCCAGAGGAAAACTACCAAACACGGCAATCACGCCTTCCACATTGATAGGATCGGCTTTTGTTTCAGTTTTCCCAAGTTCGTTTCCGTACTCGTTTTCATCTTTTTGTTTGCAGCCAAACAGAAGGGTTGCCAACATAATTGCCAGAACGATATTTTGAAGGTTTTTCATATTTTTTAGTTTTCAGTTTTCAGAATTGGCACATTATCATATTGTTTAAGTTTCATAAACGCTGGCAGAAAAATTATCATGGCAAATATGCTGAATAGCAGTCCGCCCATTGTTCCTACTGCCAGAGAGAACCAGAATGTTGAGTCGTTGCCACCTGCTAAAAATGGCACCAAACCTAACACTGTTGACATCACAGTTAGAAAGATCGGTATTATTTTTCCATTAAATGCCTTGACATACAGTCGGATACCATCATTCTTGTATCGTCCTGCCTTTTTCAGATTATTGAAATCATTCAGAATGTACAGGGCAGCATTCACTACCAGTCCACTTAATAGTAGAAAGGAAGCAAAGCCACCTTGATCAAATTTGAATTCGAATAGATAGAAGGTGAGGAAAACCCCGACAAATGATACCGGGATTAGTAACACAACTGCCAGAGGTTGCTTAAGAGACTCCAGCAGAACAGAGCAAATCAAATATATAATAAGCATAACAACCAGTATCAGCAGAAACTGCTTCTTGGGTTTATCTCTTTGCCAGCGATAACCATATTTCTCAGCACTATATCCTACTGGCAGATGATCCTTAACTTTTACAATTAATCGCTCTTGGTGGAGTTGAGCCAGTCTGTATGCACCCACAAACTCATATTCTACAAACAATACATACTGTTGATTTTCTTTATTGATACTTCTATTCTTTCCTTCTCGTTTAACCTCTCCCAGCTTAGCCAGCTTAACCATTGAATTTGATTTCTGTATTGGGGTGTTTCCCATCATCCATACATCAAATTCTCCAGATTGCTTTGATTGCAGGCGAATTGGTTCAAGATTCCCATCAACAAAAATGCTTCCACTTGATGTTTGGCTTATTGAAAGTGCCTGTAGCTGTCTGACTATTTCTCCAGGACTCATACCATAGGTTTCCATCATTTCAGGATCCATCCTCAATACATATTCATACAAAGGATCACGTCGCCATGATATCTTACTTATTATGGATCCTTTTTGCACTCTTTGATGCATCATAGCCTGACTAAGAGTCCATTCAGCATGCCCTACAAGCTCCTCAAAGTTATATCCATAAAGGGCTATTCTTTGTGAACCGGTGTTATCTGAAACAGAATTATTAAAATACTGTCCCACACCTACTATACTCCAGTCAGCTCCTCCCAGTTTGTTTGCCAGATCATTCAGCAGACTATATAAAACATAAGGAAATGCCCCAAGTTCATATTCCTTTTTAAAGTTTATGGACATACGCCCGTTTCTGGCACCTGACACTGTGGTCACATACTGATCAATTTGCTCATATTGTGACAAATAGCGCTCAATTTCTACCATTAGATCATTCATCTGTTGCAATACTGCTCCTTCAGGCAATGAAGCAGAAATATTTATCCCTGTTCTCTCAGGGTAACGATAACTATATCGGTTTGCTACATTGGTGGTGAACAGTCTCAGTGTTCCTCCGAGGGCTTTATCAGCAACAGGTTTTATCTTCTGCACATAGAAATCAGAAGCCAGCGTCTTTTGGTAAACCTTATGGTACCACTCATCCCCATCCATTTTTGTAGGCAGGTCATTCACCGGCAATCCAAAGATCAGAATTGCAATGATAATATATCCCCAGCGAAATCGCTGTGCAAAATGAATCATTCGCATATAAACCAAGCTGATACGAACTACTCTGGCTTTACGCTTTCTCAAACTTTTCCCCTTTTTATTCTTAAGGGGTATTTTTTCAAATAATGATGGAACCAGAAATAGTGCTACCATCAAAGAGACGAATAAATTAATAATCAGAACCAATGAAAAATCAATTAGCCACTCTTGTATCTGATCTCCAAAAAAACTAATCACTGAAAGTGCTCCCATGGTTGTCAGTGTGGCTGCCAGGATAGCAAGAAAAACACGGCGATTCTTTTTGGTACGCATATGATCAAGCATGACAATGGTATTGTCAATGATCAAGCCCAATGAGACAGTAATACCTGCCAGTGAATACAAGTTGATCTGAACATTCAGTAAATAGTACAGAATAAAAGCCGTTAGGATGTTAGCAATCAGACTGATAAATATGATTAGCAAATATCTAAACTGACGACTAATAAGCAGAACAAACAATAATAGAATCGTAAAAGAGAATAAGGTTCTGTAGTATATTTTATGCAGTTCATCCTTAATAAACTCCGTTTCATCCTGAGTCATCTGAATAAAATATCCTGGAGGAAAATCTTCCTCAATTTTCTTCATCTCCTTTTTTATCTCAGCAGCAACTTTTAAGCTATTCGCATCTGTTTCAGTTATGCATCTGAGATTAATTGAGTTGTTTCCATTGATTCGGTAATAACTGGTTGGCTCCTTTGCTTTATGAAGCACACGGCACAAATCCTTTATCCGAACAATACGTCCATTTACAGTTGTTACAGGTATATCAAGCCATGTACCCTCTTCATTAGAAAGAGATCTGAGAATAATAGATTTAGGCATCAACTTCATATCGCCTGTCCATGTATCCAATCCCATTCCGATCACTTGATTTTGAAAATATCCACGCAAGGCAGAAACAATCTGATTGCGATCAATTCCAAGACTCCAGAGCTGCTCTTGATCATAGGTCAGCTCCCATTCCATTCTGGTTGCTCCGGAAACACTAACCCTGTATAATCCCTCAATATGTGCCAATCTAACCTCGATATGCTCCTCGGCATATTCCATAATCAATCTCGGACTAGCAGGAGCATTAAGTCTGTAACTCAAAAGTGTCTTTTCATCTGAAACCTTAGCATAAGGAGAAATATACGGATAGCTAACTCCTTCAGGAAGACCGGGAAAAGCTTCACGGATTTTCGAGGCCAATTCAAATCTCTTGTGATCTATATCTACATTCTCATCAAATTCAATTGAAATCGATCCATGCCCCCGGTTTGATGAAGATTCAATTTTGTTTACCCCAATAATAGTATTAAACAAACCCTCAAGGGGAGCTGTTACTTCTTGTTCTATCAATCTTGGCGAAGCGTTACTCCATCCGTATGATATATATAGCCTCGGCAAGTAGCGATTAGAATGCATATGCACTGATAATCTAGGCATTAGAGCCAAACCAATAATCATCAGCACAATAAACGAGACTATGATGGAGAACGCAGGCGTTCTTTTTTCAGACATACTATTTCAGGCGATTAGGTAATATCATCAACGTAACACTACGCTTTTAATTGCACAGTAATATATAATGGGGACTAATAGGCTGGTTCTAAAAGTATATAGTATTGTAGAGAAAACCAAATTTCACACATAAGAGCTCATGCTTTTCTTTCGTTGGTTTTGAAGGGATAATTTCGTTAATTTTGAGCCTGTACCCTTGGCTATATGCAAGCAAAACTGACAAAGAAATATTTGATTACTATTGTTGCATTTTTAGTAATCTTTCTAAACCTTCAGGCACAAAAAGAAGGTGATATTTGGTATTTTGGGAATCAGGCCGGACTAGACTTTTCTGGCGATTATCCATTTCCTTTAACCAATAGTCAGATGAATGCACCTGCCGGATGTACCAGCATTGCTGATTCAAGTGGGAATTTACTTTTTTATTCAAACGGATCAACAGTCTGGAATCAAAACCATGAAATCCTAATTAACGGCACTGGACTTTTTGGAGATTCACTGGCAACGATGTCGGCGAATATCCTCCCCTATCCGGGTGATTCAACTAAGTATTATCTGTTTACTAATCGTCGATACCCTGGTGCTGACAGCAGCTACTATGGAGGTCATTTTTATCTACTTGACTTTTCTGTAAATCATTTAGGTCGAATCAGACAAGAGCTGTCATCGCATACACCAGATGAAGCTATGACTCCGCTTGCAACAGAAAAGTTCATGGCAATTCCTTATGGTAAAAATGCAGACAGCACAAACGGAAAAGCCGGATACTGGATACTAACTCATCAAATTCAGAGTAATAATTTTATAATTTACCAACTAGACACTACTCTTCGTGAATTCGGGGTCTTTCAGGCAGGATCTAACAACAGTACTTCAACCAGCGGCTACTTAAAAGCCAACCGCCAGGGAAGTCAATTTGCTCTTGCATGCTGGAAATGGGTTCAGATTTTCGATTTTAATAACAAAACAGGGGAGATCAAATACCGTTTTCACCTATATGGTGATGACGGAAAGCACCGAAACACCTATCAGAACAGAATATACGGATTAGAGTTTTCTCCTTCTGGAAAGTATTTATTTGGAACCGGGATCGAGGATGGCATTATTTATCGCTGGGAAGTAACCCGGAATAACACCAGAGATGTTAGAAAATCAACAAAATATATCAGAGAGTTCCCTGACGGCAAATATGGAGCTCTTCAGTTAGCCCCTGATGGCAAAATATATGTTGCCAAGAAGGGCCACGACCATTTAGGAGTAATTCAGAGTCCTGATCGTTCCTTTTCACGCTTTAAAGATAATGGAGTCAGGCTGATTGATACAGATACAGGACTTGGTGGAATATCTCAAATGGGGCTGCCTGTGAACCTGCCTGCATCATGGAAATTACCTGAGTTTCAGATATTACACACTTGCCTGGGAGATACAACTATGCTCTATTTTACTGATACCGTTGGATATAGAGATACAGCAAGTTATGCAATTTATAAAAAGGGTAATCTTCAGCCTGATACAATCATTCGTGCCAGATCAACTCATGAAGCACTATACAGATTCCCCGAAACAGGTGATTATAAGATTATTTTGAGAATTAATCGTTTTGGCAACGAGCTTGAGCTTGAACGAGATCTAAGCATAACTCAGGCCTTACCAATCAATTGGGTAGATACAACCTTGTTTTGTTCAGGAAATGATTTAGTTCTGGATGGAGGATTCGGAGCCTTTTACGAATGGGATGATACGGATGAACGTGATCGAATCAGAATCATCTCAAATCAAGAGTATTTACTTCAAAAATACAGGGTGAGAGTGACAGATTATCACGGTTGTGAGGTTTGGGATACGATCCATGTTCTAAAAAAATTCTCGCCTGAAGTAGCCAGGGTTGAAACAACTAAAGCACTTTGCGGAGCCAATAATGGAAGTGCTATGGTTTTTCCGGTAGGACAAATTGATGATTTTGATTATTTCTGGGAAGAAGACAGTACAGAAACAAGTAACAGTCTGCAAAATATTCCGGGCTGCTTCTATCATGTTCACGTTATTAATCCGAAAACAACCTGCGCCAGGATTCGTGAAATTCATGTACCTGAATTAGGCGGAGCAGATGTTCAGATAATCTCTTCAGCTGATTCTATTGTCTGTCCTGGCACCATGGTCACACTAACTGCAATCAATGCAGATGGCTATGAATGGATGAATGTTGAAGGGTACACAAATGCTCAGATTAATGTCACGCCATTCACAGACACTAGCTATACTGTTAAAGCATTTAGTTCTGATGATGAAGGACACGAATGCATTACTTATGCTGAAATTCATATCGATGTTTTTTCCGTAACAAAACCTGATCTTGGTCCTGATAAATCCACCTGCTTAGGTGATACTGTCACACTGCAACCACAAGGTGAGTTTGAAACATGGAACTGGAGTAATGGTATGCAGGGTGACTCCATAGTTCTCTTTGATTCACATCCACAATTGATTCTGGAAGTTAAAGACTATAATGCTTGCTACTCAAAAGACACCATCAGCATCGAATTCACTCCACCTCCAAAGCTGACAATTAAATCTACAAAAGCACTGTGTGGCGCCTTAAATGGAACAGTAACAGTTACTCCGGATGGTGCAATTGAAGAGTTTTTATATTTCTGGGATTCAGATTCAACTGAAACAGGAAATGTGCTAAGCAATCTGGGTGCGGGCTTATACTCTGTCAGAGTGGTATCACTAATCAGTTCTTGTGAAAATTATGCTGAGATTGCAGTAACTGAACTGGGCGGCCCGGATACTAAGATTATCCCCTCCATTGACTCAACAATTTGTGCGGGAACTGAAATCACCCTAAAAGCACTTAACGGAGATGCCTTTGAATGGATTAATTTAAACGGATCAAGCGATGAAGAAGTCACGGTAAATCCTTATGAAACTACCACTTACAGTCTAAAAGGATTTAGTATCGATGATCAAAATAACACTTGCACTACTATTGTTGAACATACTGTCTTTGTTCATCCGATTACTAAAGCAGATCTTGGAGAAGACCAGGAAGGCTGTCAGGGTGATACAATATGGCTTAGAGGTGGAGCAGATTTCAAAAAGTGGATATGGAGCACAGGTGAAACAGCAGCCATGATTGGAGTAGTCGAATCACAACAGCCCCTGACGGTAAATGTTGCTGATTCAAACTATTGCTGGTCGACTGATGAAATAAATATCTTGATCCATCCATATCCCGAGATCAATCTGGGCGAAGACCGAAGCATTTGTGCCAATCAGCCCATAGAAATATCCGGGGGATTCGGCGATGAATACTTGTGGAGTACCGGAGATATTTCACATGAAATATATGTAAGTCAATCGGGCATTTACTCCCTTAAGGTAACAAGTTCTGGCTGCGCCTCCGTTGATAGCATTAGACTGAGAATAGTAAATCCTGACTTCATCCTGCTAGATTCAGTTGTAATTACAGATGTATCTTGTTATGGCGGACAAGATGGTGAGGC
>JAGLDP010000173.1 GCA_023145515.1 Bacteroidales bacterium | reverse complement strand
TATCTCCGTACCATTTATTGACCAACCAGGGCAACAAAACAGCAGCCGATCCCCACTCCGGAGAATCCCGAAAACCACCGGCAAACTGAACATATTCCGGAGCAATATCCGGTACAAGGCCCTCAGTAGTCTGAGCGTCCATCATATCACGTATTTGCTTCAGGTAAAGCTGATAAATATCAAAATTGAAATGTATGCCCTCTCCCATCAGATGAGTTTGTTCAAGCCATCCGAGTTTCTCACGGTGCGGACAATCAGTTATCACACTGGCAAAATTGCTCTGAATTGCCCATTTAATGAGGCTGAAAGTCTGATTAAATACTTCATTGGAACAGGAAAATTCACCTGTAACAGGTGCTGAGTTCCTTGTATGTAAAGATCTTATGTCAAGTATCTTTGGGAGCTTCCCGGAAGTTCCATTGTCAGGTTCTCCACCAATCACCTCCACATATCTGAAACCATAATAGCTGAATCTTGGTCTCCAGGTTTCCTCGACTTCACCTTTAAGTGTATAACTCCACTCATACGGACCACCTGATGCATTTTGATTAGCCGTAGAATCACTTGCAATAAGCTCGGCAGGCTTAATCACAACTTTTTGACCTCTTTCTCCTTTGACCCTTATCTCAATTATACCAGAAAGATTCTGTCCAAAATCATATAAATAATTCCCTTGACTGTTAAGAGTAATCTGCACGGGTTCAAATGATTGATCAACCTTTAATGGGTGAATAGTCTGAGGCTTCATTTTCCCCATTGGAGGAGTCACCAGAATAGCATTTTGCCAATTAGAATCGTCAAAGCCTAAGAGATCCCAACCATCCTGCTCCAAAGTCGCATTGTATTGCTCTCCGGCAAAAATGCTGTTATATTCAATCGGCGAAGAATGGGTTTTCCAGCTTGGGTCACTAATCACTATCTGCTCGGAACCATCCGTATATTTCAATTTCAACTGACAGAGCATTTTTGGCATCCCATAAGCAATGACCAACTTACGGTATCCCTCCCTGTTAATGTTATAAAAACCATTTCCCAGAATCACCCCCACAACATTCTCGCCCGGTTTAATACTTTGAGTAAGGTCATAAGTATTATAATACACAGTTTTGTCATATTGGGTCCATCCTGGTTGCAGAAAATCGTTTCCAAATTTCTCCCCGTTCAGGTGAAATTCATAATGTCCCAAACCAGTGATAAATAGAAGCGCCTCTTCCACTGTCTTTTCCACTATGAACTCCTTTCTAAGCATCGGGGTAACCGGGCGTTGTAAACCTAAAGGGCCTAAGCTATTCCCTGATCCATGGATTCCTGGCACCAGTCGCAGAGAATCCTCAAGATCCTCATATCCAACCCACTGAGCACTTTGCCAATCTTCTGGATCATTTAAAAGCGTAATAAACTCCCCCACTTCACTCCAAGCTGATTGTTTGCCTTCTGAGTCTTTTATCCTGACCTTCCAGAAGTACTTTTCACCGCTAGCAAGTTGCATGTCAGAAACGGGAACAAGAACACTTTGAGAGCTCTTAATAAAACCAGAGCTATAAATATCAAAACTATCTTGTCCTAATTTCTTTGCACTCGATGAAATACCAATATGATAGGCTGATTGAGCTTGGTTTCTGGCTTGACTTTCCATCACCCAACTAAAGCGGGCTGAATTAATGGATACTCCGGAGGGGTCTGGCATTCCCTCACAATAAATATCAGCAATATGGATGTCGGAGCCTGAAGAACATGAAAAACATGCAGTCACAATTAATATCCAGGCAGTAACTAATTTTAAGAGATTCATATACAAAAATAGATCAAGATTATTTAAATCTTGATACTTGCAGAGAGAAAATACCTTTTCTCGTCGGGGGTACATGAAAGTGCTGCAGAACAGTTTGTTTTCTTATTAATACTAACTACTTTCAATCTCCTGATTTTTCAATGATTTACTTATTATCCTTTATGAGAAAAAAGCCAGCTTCATTTTCAGGTATTTTTTTGATTATCATGGCTCTGGCGCCTATGTTGGGATACTCTCAGCCAGCAAAACCGATATCCTCAAAGGCGGTATTTGATCATTTTGATCACTTGCATAAAGTAGATGCTCGTTTGGTCAGTGGTGATTTTTACCAAACCCCCTTTATGAATAAGCTCGCCGGACATCCATATTTTTTTGATTCTGAGTGGAAATCTGGATACGTGGTTCTGGATAGTATTAAATATGACAAGCTCTTGATTCGATATGATATACACACCAATCAATTGATTCTAAATACAGTAAACATAACAGACTCCTACCTGCAGCTTGTCCTGAAAAAAGAAGATATTAGTTTGTTCTACATGGATAAGCATCTGTTCCGCCCATACCCTATAGTACAAAGCCAGACTGGCGTGCAGTTTTGTGAAGTTTTGTCAACAGGAAAAATTGATTTTCTTCTGCTCAAATCCAAGCGTTTGAAAGTAACACCAGGTGGACCTTCTGATTATATCTATCAATCACGACTAATAAAATCACTGCAGCTCAATGGTGAGATAATACCTTACCGGGGTCGTAGAACCTTGTATAAATTATTCCCTGAACACAAATCCCAAATACGTAATTTCATTCAAGAGGAGCGCATGGCATACCGAAGAATTAATCTGGAAGGACATATAAAACTGATAGATTATTGCAATACCCTTTTGAGTGTGAAATAATGAGGAAAGCATTACATATATTGACTTTTGTATTTTTTCTTTTTCCTGTTATCCAGGCTCAAGAGAGTAATCAGAGCCTGATTACAATCAAGCTGAACGATGTTAGATTTGATGAATTTGCTAAACTGATGAAATCAGATTATCAAATTCAGATTTATTACCGCTCTGAATGGCTTGAAAACATAAAAGTTAGTACTACTGGAGAAGCAAAAAGCATAGAGAATCTCCTTGATGAGATCTTTAAACCTTATGGGATACAATACTTTCATCAGGGCAATAATCAAATCTTTGTAACCGGACCAGATGCTGTGATTGACCTCTCTAGACTCAAATCTCTGACCAATATCCAGGTGCTTGCTGATTCTGCAGATAATAGTTCTGACAAAGAGCTATTTAGAGCTCATTCTTATGAAAGAAAAGTAAGAAAAGTAGTAATTGGGGGAGATAATCCTGCGCAAGGAAGGAGAAAGGTATTCATAAACGGAAGAATATCAAATATCACAAATGGAGAATCAGTAATAGGTGCTACTGTGGTGGTTTCAGGAACAAGCATTGGAGCAATTACAGATGCTAATGGAGCATTTACCCTACCCCTGCAGTCTGGTCAATCATATAATGTTCAAATCTCATGCCTGGGCATGGAAAATGAAACATACCTCATGGATGTTAATGGTCCCGGAATTCTAAACATCGAAATGCAAAGCAAGCTTATTGATGTAAAGGAGGTAGTAGTGAAATCAGGAATAAACCATAACGTCAGAGGAATGCAGATGGGCTTTCAGCGAATAGGCACTAAAGAAATAAAAAGTATCCCTGCAGTAATGGGCGAAAGAGATATTTTCAAAGTTGCCACTCTGATGCCTGGGGTTCAAACTGTAGGAGAAGGCTCTGCCGGTTTTAATGTCAGAGGTTCTGCTTCTGATCAGAATTTATTCTTACTTAATGAAATTCCGATCTTAAATACCGGACATCTGTTTGGCTTTTTCTCTGCGTTCAACCCTGATATGATAAGTGACTTTAAACTTTACAAAAGCAATTTCCCTGTTGAGTTTGGCGGACGACTAGCATCAGTTTTCGAAATATCCACCCGCAAAGGAAATAAAAAAGAATTCGGAGCAAGAGGTAGTATTAGTCCTGTTACAGCTTCTATTCTTCTTGAAACCCCTATTGTGAAAGATAAGAGTTCTTTTATATTCAGTACTCGATCAAGCTATTCTGATTGGATTCTAAATCGGCTTGAAGATTCAGATTTGTATAATCGTGAAGCATCATTTTACGATATTATGACCGGCATTCACATGGTGAGTGATAATAATGCCTCCACTCAAATTTTTGGGTACTACAGCAAAGATCGTTTCAGCCTATCTACCAGCAACTTGTACGGATATGAAAATATTGGAGCTTCAGTTATATACAACCGTCCGTTGAAAGGAAAATGGACAATAAATGCAGCTGGTATTTTCAGTAGCTACACAAATCGCCAGGCTAATATGGATCGTGCCACTAGAGCCTTCGAGCACCAATTTAATGTAAGATCACAAGAAGTAAAATTCACCGTTTCAGCTTACCCTTTGGTAAGACACAAAGTAGGCTTCGGCGGAAATGCTATTCTACATAATCTTGATCAGGGGATATTGCAACCCTACGGCGAGGAATCTATAATTGCTCCCATTGATTTTGGTAAAGAAAACGGATTGGAGTACGCATTGCACATCTTTGACGAAATTACGATTACTGATAAATTGAGTTTTTATGGCGGTCTTCGCTACAGCATGTTTAACCACCTTGAGAGTAAACAGCATTATTCAGGTCCTGAAATTAGGGCAGCATTCAATCTAACTATCTCAAAAGATCTCTCTGTCAAAACAAGCTATAACCGAATGCGACAATATCTCTTTATGTTGTCAAACTCGGTATCCATCTCACCAACCGACAGATGGAAGCTCACCAACTCATACATCACCCCACCTGTATCAGATCAGATAAGCCTGGGATTGTATAAGAACTTTAACAATTCATCTCTGGAAACTTCAGTTGAGTTATACTACAAGAAAGGACAGAACATTATTGAGTACAAAGATGGAGCTGACCTGACTTTTA
>JAGLDP010000172.1 GCA_023145515.1 Bacteroidales bacterium | reverse complement strand
GTATAGCCGCTATTGAAGAGCAGGGTCTTTATGTTATTGATAGTGAGAATGATACTGTTACTCCTTTGATTAACAAGGGTGAGTGTGCGTATGTGATATTTGAGAATGGAATTAGCTTCTGTGGGATCGAAAAGGCATATCGTGATGGGAAAATATCCTGGATTAAGCCTCTTTCATGTCATCTTTATCCTATCCGGATAAAAGAGTATAAACATTATGATTCTGTTAATTATGATGAATGGGAGATTTGTCAGTCGGCACTAACAAAAGGCAAGAGATTAGGCATACCTGTTTATCAGTTTGTGAAAGAAGCTCTGATCAGAGCTTATGGTGAGGATTGGTTTGAACAATTGGATTATGCTGCAAAAAATCTCGAATTCGAATAATATGTTTTACCTTCATGGAAATTTCAATAACTAATAATTTTAAAATATTCATTCAAGTATTATGAAAAAGCTGATCCTTATTCTGATACCCCTGTCTTTCCTATGCAGTATGAGCTTTGCTCAGGTTGATGAAGAGGATGGTTTTCTGGTTTATGGCAAAGACACAGTACTTCCTCTGAAAGATGGACGTATTCTTTTTAATGAAAAGATTTATAAAAAGAATAGTCCTTACCTGACGATGGCCTACGGAGTAGGAAACAATTTTTCGCTGGGTGGACTTGAACAAGACATGATGATTACTTATCATCATTTTATAGGTGACATTGGTCTGGGAGTCGGTTACCATGCCTCTTCAGATATTCAGGTATGGATGAAGTCATGGCATAAACTGAATGATTTCTGGCTGGGTGCAGGCTGGAGGTATGAAGGTCTGAGGTACAATCTTAGTGTTTTTGCCGGACCATCATTTTCTTACGGACAATACATTGCGTGGAACGATATAAAGCAGAAAGAGTATTCAAATTACTTCAGGGAGCTTGGAGGTGTTGCAGAAATTCAGTTAACCTACAGGCTGTTGTATGCCGTGGGTGTTGGCCTAAGTCTTTATGGAAGCTTAAATAGGTACTACTCAGTTGCTGGGGCACAGATACATCTGTTTTTCTCTACCGCATTCGTGCGGGATTATTAAGTAATAAAAACCCAAAATATATAATCATGGATATTAATAATTACATTGAACAAAATAAAGATCGGTTTTTGGAAGAGTTATTTGGATTGATCCGTATCCCTTCTATTAGTTCCTTAGCTAAACACAAACCTGATATGCTTCGTGCAGCTGAATACTGGAAAAAGTCGATGCTGGAAGCAGGGGTAGATAAAGCCGAGGTATTTCAAACCGATGGAAATCCTGTTACCTATGGTGAGAAGATAATTGATCCTGCATTACCTACAGTTCTGGTATATGGCCATATGGATGTGATGCCTGTTGATCCTGTTGATCTGTGGAATACAGACCCTTTTGAGCCAGTTATTAAAGATGGTATTATTTGGGCCCGGGGCGCTGACGATGATAAAGGTCAGGCTTTTATGCATGCCAAAGCATTTGAGTATTTGGTTAAAACAGACCAGTTGCCATGTAATGTTAAATTTATGATTGAGGGGGAAGAGGAAATCGGATCTCCAAGTCTTGGCAAATTCTGCAAAGAGAATAAGGAAATGCTGAAAGCTGATATTATCATTGTATCAGATACTTCTATCATTGCCCAGGATATTCCGTCTATCACAACAGGATTAAGAGGCCTGGCTTATCTTCAGATTGAAGTTACTGGTCCGAGTCGTGATCTTCATTCAGGACTTTTTGGAGGAGCTGTGGCAAACCCGATCAATGTTCTTTCCGAAATGATTGCCTCCCTGCAAGATGAAAATAAGAGAATAACTATTCCGGGATTTTATGATGATGTGCTGGATGTTACTCCTGAAGAAAGAGAATTAATGGCCAAGGCACCTTTTGACCTTGATGGATATAAAAAGGCAATTGACGTTGAAGAACTAGGCGGCGAAACCGGATATTCCACAAATGAACGTACCGGTATTCGTCCTTCCTTTGATGTTTGCGGTATTTGGGGAGGATATACAGGCGAGGGAGCTAAAACAGTACTTCCATCAAAAGCATATGCTAAGATCAGTGCTCGTCTTGTACCAAATCAAGACCATAATAAAATTGCAGTACTTATTCAGTCGCATCTTGAATCTATTGCTCCGGCAAATGTTAAAGTTAAAGTGGAAAACCTGCATGGCGGTCCGGCTTATGTCTCTCCAACAACAATAACTGCCTATAAGGCTGCTGATAAGGCTTATACTGAGGCTTTTGGCAAGCAGCCTGTTCCTGTAAGAAGTGGCGGCAGCATTCCGATTATCTCCACTTTTGAAAAAGTTCTGGGTATTAAATCTATACTGATGGGATTCGGACTAGAGTCAGATGCTATCCACTCTCCTAATGAAAATTTCCCGGTTTGGAATTTCCTTAAAGGTATCGAAACAATTACCTACTTCTACAAGCATTATTCTGAAATGATGAAATAGGTTAAACATATAAACTGAGGGGGGCGTTCTGTATGAACGCCCCTTTTTTTGTGACTTTAGCTGAATATTAATGCTAATTGTTGATAAAAAACCAGCAATTAGCAACATTGCCCCCTGTTTTAATAGGGGGGCGTGAGGAAAACAATTACTTTTGCTGAAGAAAACTAAAAAACTAGTAACTAACGAACAACTAAAACTATAAACTACCATGTCAACCCATCGTTTTGCTGCTATGCAGGAGTTATTTAACAGGGATCCTATTATCGTTCCTCCTCCAGCTGAAAAGGTTTCAGATTTTTACGGGATCAACACCTTTGATCTGGAGACTATGAAAAAGTATTTGCCTACAGATGCCTATCAAAGTGTAAAGAAGGCCATCGACACCTGGGGGTATATTGATCGTAAGGTTGCAGATTCTGTGGCTTCGGCAATGAAAGCCTGGGCAATGGAACGTGGAGTTACTCATTATACTCATTGGTTTCATCCTTTGAATGGAACAACTGCTGAGAAACATGATGCTTTTTTTGAGCCCATGTCTGATGGAAAAGTTTTTGAGCATTTTAGTGGAAAGAATTTGATTCAACAAGAGCCGGATGCTTCCTCTCTCCCAAGTGGTGGTATCAGAAATACTTTTGAAGCCAGGGGGTATAGTGCCTGGGATCCATCTTCATCGGCATTTATTGTTGACAAGACTCTTTGTATTCCAACGGTATTTATTTCCTATACAGGAGAAGCGCTGGATTATAAAACACCTTTATTGAAATCTTTATATGCTCTTGACAAGGCAGCGGTTAAGGTATGTCAGTTTTTTGATAAAGATGTTACTAAAGTGATAAGTAATCTGGGGTGGGAACAAGAGTATTTTCTGGTTGATGAAGCCCTGTATTATGCTCGTCCGGATTTAATCCTAACAGATCGCACATTGATGGGACATGCATCAGCCAAGGATCAGCAGTTAGAGGATCATTACTTTGGATCAATTCCTGAGAGGGTTATTGCTTACATGAAGGATTTTGAGAATGAGTGTTATAAGTTAGGTATCCCATTAAGAACTCGCCATAATGAAGTTGCTCCTAACCAATATGAGTGCGCTCCGGTTTATGAAGAGGCAAATATTGCGGTTGATCACAATCAGCTTCTGATGGATGTGATGAAAAGAGTGGCTCGCCATCATAAATTTCGTGCACTGTTACACGAAAAACCTTATAGTGGTGTCAACGGAAGTGGTAAACATAATAACTGGTCGTTATTAACCAGTACCGGAGTAAACTTACTGGCTCCTGGCAATACACCAAAATCTAATCTTCAGTTCCTGACTTTTCTGATTAACACTATGAAGGCTGTTAATGATCGGGCTGATCTTCTGAGAGCCTCCATTTCTTCTGCGGGTAATGAGCATCGTCTTGGAGCCAATGAGGCACCGCCAGCCATTATTTCCGTTTTTCTGGGAGTGCAGATCAGTAAGGCACTGGATGATATTGAGGCAAAGGTGAGTAGTAAGAAAATGACGCCTGATGAAAAAACTGAGCTTAAGCTTAATATTGGTAAAATCCCGAAAATCCTGTTAGATAATACTGATAGAAACAGAACTTCTCCATTTGCTTTTACCGGAAATCGCTTCGAATTCAGGGCAGTTGGTTCAGCCATGAATTGTGCAGCTCCTATGACAGTCTTAAATTCAGCTGTTGCACGTCAATTGCAAATTTTTAAAGCTGACGTTGATGAATTGATAAAAAGTGGAATAAAAAAAGATGAAGCAATATTCCAGATTCTTAGAAATTACATAATTGAATCGAAAAAAGTACGTTTTGAAGGTAATGGGTATAGCGAGGAATGGACAAAAGAGGCTAAAAAAAGGGGACTAACAAATATTGTTGATGCTCCTGAATCATTGAAGGCATACATTGCAAAGGATTCTGTAGAGCTTCTTGAAGGACTTGGAGTTTTGTCTAAAAGGGAATTAGAAGCAAGATATGAAATTAGGTTGGAGACTTTTACTAAGAAGATACAGATAGAGGCCCGGGTGCTGGGTGATCTGGCTGTGAATCATATCATTCCAACAGTAATTAAATATCAGAATCGTTTGATTGAGAATGTGAAAGGATTGAAAGATATATTGCCATCGAGTGAATTTGGTGATGCAGCCAGCTATCAGCTGAATGCGATCAAGAGAATATCAAAGCATAAGGCCCTTATTCAGGAGATGGTAGATGAAATGGTAGACGAAAGGAAGGTAGCAAATAAGCTTGATGATGTTCGTAAGAAAGCCTCAGCTTATAGCAAGAAAGTTAAACCTTATCTTGAAGATATTCGCTATCATATAGATAAGCTTGAATTAATAGTTGATGATGATCTATGGCCCTTGCCAAAGTACCGCGAACTCTTATATGCAAGATAATTTTGAGCTGTATCTACCTTTAGTTTTTATTGTCTATTTTTACCAGTATTGAGCAGAAAGGTATTTGTATATGAAGATGTTAAAAATCACAGCGTTATCTCTTTTCGTGTGTCTGTTGGTGCAGCCGGTAGAGGCGCAGAAAAGAGACAGGGTGGCTTTGGCTGATAAAACTTTTGAGATTGGAGAGTATTTCCGGGCTATCGAGAAGTATAAAAAAGCTTATTCAAAAGAAAAGGATAAACTCAGAAAAACTGAGATTACCTATAAAATTGCACATTGTTATCGCTTATCTAATGATGTGAAAAAGGCTAAGGCGCAGTATAAACGTGTAATAATGCGTAAGTATCCTGACCCTAAAGTCTATTTCTACTATGCTGAAATGTTGAAAAAGATTGGTGACATTGAGGATGCTAAAGAGGCTTATGAGAATTATCTTAAGGAAGTACCTGATGATGAATTGGCTCTGAAAGCCTTATCTGGGTGCGACTCTGTTCTAAGCTGGACAGCCAATCCTACGCGTTATCAAATTGCTAATATAAAGGATTTCAATTCTCGTGAGAATGATTTCTCACCAGCTTATGTTAGCGAAGACTATCGCGAAGTATTATTTACCAGTTCTCGCGAAGAGTCTGAAGGGAATAAGGTTCATGGGGCTACAGGAGAGAGTTTCTCTGATATTTTCTTTACTCGACTCGATAATAAGAAGAAATGGTCAGTGCCGGTGCCATTGGAAAAAACAATTAGTTCAATGTATGACGATGGCACTCCCTGGATTTCGCCAGATGGTAGCAGTATGTATTTTACTCGTTGCCGCTTTGATAAGATTGAAGAATTGGGATGCCAGGTAATGGTGTCTAAAAAGGTTAACAATAAATGGGAAGAGCCGATGGTTATTCCTCTCGCTGATGATAGTGTGGTAGTGGCTCATCCTAGTCTTACTGATGATGAACTTACACTGTTTTTTGTTGCCAATCTTTATGGTGGATATGGAGGGAAAGATTTGTGGAAGGTTAGTCGCGAAAGTGCTGGAGGTAACTGGGGAGAGCCTGATAACCTGGGAGAGAATATTAATACTTCAGGCAATGAAATGTTCCCCTTTGTGAAGACTGATTCGTTATTTTATTTCTCAAGCAACGGACATATTGGGATGGGAGGACTGGATATTTTCAAGGCCAGCCTTAATGATACAGGCGTATGGGAAGTGGAAAATATGCGATATCCAATTAATAGCGAGGCGGATGATTTTGGAATCGTTTTTCAGAAAACTGAGGAAGAGGGCTACTTCACTTCTTCACGAAAAGAAGGTGCTCGCGGAGGAGATGATATTTATTCTTTTTTGCTTCCAAGTAAAAAATTCTCAATTGCAGGATTGGTGTTGAATGAAAAAGATGAAATGCCTCTTGATTCTGCAAATGTCAGACTGATTGGTTCAGAAGGTACCAACCTTGAGTATACTACTGATTCTACCGGACGATTTAGTTTTAATCTAAAATCAGAAACAGATTATATTGTGGTTTCTGTGAAAAGAAAATTTCTTAACGGGAAAGTTAGGGAAACAACTGTAGGAATACCCGATAGTCGCGATTTTGCAGTCACCCTGTTAATGGCCCCTATCGAAAAACCAGTTGAACTTCCTAATATCCTATACGATCTGGCTCAATGGAATTTGCGACCAGAATCAATGATTGCACTGGATGGTTTGGTTGAAACCCTTGAGGATAACCCCAATATTACCATTGAGTTGATGTCGCACACTGATGTACGTCCGTTCCGATCTATGTCAAATCTTGTATTGTCGCAAAATCGCGCTCAGTCAGTCGTTGATTACCTGATTAATAATGGAATTGATGCTGACCGATTGAAAGCCAGAGGTTATGGTCCGGAAGTTCCAAGAGTTGCAAATGAAGGTACTACTGGACTCTATGATTTTGTTGCAGTAGGTGATACACTAAACAAAGAATTTATTGATGCACTTGTCAGTACTGAACAGCAGGAAATTGTACATCAGCTAAACAGACGAACTGAATTCAGAGTGTTAAGTACTGATTTTGTTCCAAGAAAATTGCGTGAGGCAGGTATGAATGCTGATGAGCAAATTCTTGAAATGGGACGAAAGGAGCTTGCCGTTGGATTTGGAACTGACTCTGTCAGGAACGCACGCAGAGATGCTTTCCGTAAGAAGGCCGCTGCCGGGAAAGTTGGAAAAGCCGGAGGTGGAAAAAAACTTCCCTAAAAGTAGTACCTTTGCACTTTGTTATGACACAAGAATCAAGGTACAGCAAACGAGGAGTATCGGCATCTAAAGAAGATGTTCATGCTGCTATTCGAAATCTAGATAAGGGACTGTATCCCAATGCTTTTTGTAAAATCATTCCTGATGTTTTGGCTGGCGATCCAGAGTATTGCAATATTATGCATGCTGA
>JAGLDP010000171.1 GCA_023145515.1 Bacteroidales bacterium | reverse complement strand
CAATATCTGCCCTCAAAACTATCTCAGCACCACCAGATTGACCAGATATGCTGGCTATCAAACCAGTTTCTGCCACAACTTTTGATGCAATGCCCCACTCAGCTAATTTCTGAGAAATATATCGGGATGTATTATGCTCTTGAAAAGATAACTCTGGATACTTATGGATATATCGCCTGACTTCCAGTATTTCATCAATGAAGCGGTCTGCCAATAAATGAACCTTGCTTTTAAATTTATCCATACTAAAAATCCAAGCTTAGAGAGAGATGAAACAAACGAGGAAGAACTGCATAATTTTCAATGCCCCAGGCCCAGTCTAAACGCACAAAGTAACCAAGCAAACGACTTCTGACTCCAAATCCAAAGCCTGCAATGAGGGGCTCATTCCCTTTATCTATCACTATTGTTAACGGACCATTCTCAATAATTTCTCTATTCAGGTGATTACGCTCATCCCAGGGATGCGGACCACTCCAGGCGGTTCCCAGATCAAAGAACCCCACTAACTGGAAATTATTAAGGAAATCAGAGTTCAGGGGTCGGTTGGCAAAATATCGAACTACCGGCCATCTGATTTCTGAATTGAAAACAGCAAAACTATTACCATTTCTAATGTTCTGAGAAAACCCACGCATATTAGTAGCCAGAGTTTGAAAAACAAAATTCTGCGTTGTATCAATGGGTACAGAATAATCAAAGCTTGGGATAGCCTGATTCAAGTTTGTCCAATTGTCCACAGCTCCCATATAATATATCAACCTACCTGTACCGAATGAAGTGCTTGCCGCAACGCGGTTTGCCCAGATAAGCGATCGATGAAGAGGCTGATAATGTCTGAAATCAGCTCCAACAATAAATACATCAGAGTAAGTGCCATTGACTTGCTGAAAGTATTCTCCAAATACTTTTGACCTGATGCCCTCATATAGATTAAGCCCATGTTGGAAAGTATTATCATATACAAACTCAAGTTTAATACCTGCCCAATATTTATGAATATCCTTTTGATTCAGATTATACTGATCTGTAGATAGAAAAATATTATTATCTGATCTGAAGCTGGCAGTTCCTCTTACTGAAGCCACCTGGCTAAATGGATATTTACCAACGTAATACGCTGTTTGCGAACTAGTTTTGACCAATGAATAATAGTCTGTAGTAGGTTGAATGTATGCCTGCTGATGAAATATCAGTTCATGATCCCAACGATGTTTTAGATTCTGAAAACTGAATAAGTATTCATTACTATCAAAATCACCTCCAAACCTTACACCTCCTGTTATCTTATAATCTTCAAATAAATCCTGAGTTCCAATCTTAAATAGCATATTGAACCCGGGATTATAATAAACAGCCCCCCCCGTAAATGGCTGATATGACGCATTCAGAAAACTAAAATCAACCTGACTAGCTACATAGTTTATGTAAAAAGCCGGCTCATAGATTCTTAATGATGGTAATTCATATTTCCTGCCGGTGACAGGATCACGCTGTCCGGCAGAATTGTTGAAATAGAATTGCTTCTGCTTTCTGACAAGCAGTTTTTCTTCATCAAACTCATAATGATTGATATTTATCCCCTTCGATGATGCCCCCTTCAAAGTGTCTTTTCCTAATTCAAATACTTTTCTTGTCGCTGGCTTGGCTGTCCGCAAATACTCTTCCCTGGCATTTTGCATACTATCCTTCCTAAATAATCCGGAGGTGAGTTTTTGCCTGAAAGCACTTGCTTTTGAATTAGTAATCGCGGGATTACCGGATGAAGATCTACCAAGAAAATATCGACTATCCGACAAGTAGAGATCAGTAAAATCCTTACTATTCTCTGCGTAACTATGATCCAGAATACTCCTGTTAAAGTTAGTAAGCTGACTAGTCTCTGTAAAATATCGAAAGTGAGTAATTGTATCAACAAAGGATATTAAACTATCATATTTAGCAGTGAATCGATTCGTTATGCCACTATCATCTCCAAGAAAAACAAACTCCTTATTTTCAGTTTCCATTGGCATCCTTCTATTCAAATAACGCTGTCCGGCAATTCTTGTCAATTTATCTGATTTATTCTCATAGTCAAATACAAATAGATCATGAGTTGGACTAAAACCCTTAAGATCTTTTTCCTCTGAGATCAATTCTCCAAGTCTGTTCGATGAAAAAATTATCTCTTTGCCACCTGAGACAAAACGCGGATTAAAATCATCTGCAAGATCATTTGTTATTTGCTCATTGGTGTGTGCCACCAGGTTGTGAACAAAAATATCAGATTTGCCATCGCTTACAGCTGAAAGAACTATTGATAATCCATCGTCAGCGTAATCAAAATCCAGGATTTTTTCAAATTTCTTCATATCCTGATGCTCCCATTTCCAGGTCTCCAAAGGAAATAAACTCAGTCTGATTCTCCCTTTGTGCTCGGTAGCTAAAGCCAGAATCTCACCTGTAGGATGCCAGGCGAATACTGGAATAGTATAATCTTCAACCTGCTGAAGTTTAGCCCCTTGCTTGAAAATTCTTTTTCGCTTCCCTGTCTGGGTATTATACAAATAAACCTTTACCTGGCCTTTTTGAATACTTGAGTAAGCGATATAATTGCCATCCGGACTTATCCGGGTGTGCATATAGCTCATTTGCTTTCTGGCTTTTAGTCTGAGATTCTTTTGCACAGGTTCTGCACCCAGCATATCGTCTTGCTCAAACCTTACTTTGTAGAAATAAAGCCATTCGTAAGTAAGGGCATTAAGAGACACTCCCAGCACGTTCAGAAAACCAGCTGATCCGCTACGATTAATTTTGGTGAAATATATGATATTTGGAATTACAGATTCGCCAAAGGTTTCTGCAATAAAATTCCAAATCGAGTGTCCGGCATAAACAGCTTCCTCACCACTAAGCTGGTTGAACTTTTCAAACCTGCCACTCAAAATACCATCTTTAACTCGATTCTCGATATCCACATCCCAATCCTTCGACACATAAGCAATCAAGCCTGACGAAAACCATTCTGGCAAGTTTAGTAAAGTACTGGTTGTTACTCGTTCTTTTACTGAGCCCCCGTATAACATTTCATCAAGGATCACTTCTGCTATAGCCGCCCTGATTTGGATCTCGATATTCTTGTGACTACCATCAAAATACAAAAAAACTTTATTATCCAGAATCTTTGTAGTACCCCCAATATTGGTACTTTCTTGTCCGGTAACTAAACCAATATTAGATTGTCTGAAATCAGTCAGTTTATTATATACCAGAAAAATCACCCGTTTATTCAGTGAGTGATCAAAATAATTCTCAAGAAGGGCAATCTGCTGAAATGCTTTTTCACCAACATATTGAGCCAATTCCTGTCCGTTAGGATTAAAATAAACATCAAACTGATCAAAACGATAAAAGGAATAATAAAAATCGCTTTCAAGAATTGCTGACTGTGCATACTGTATCCGATTCTTGCCAAACTGCATTTGAAGGCCATTATAGAATTGTGCCTCTGATGAGTACCACACCAAAAGTAAAAATCCAATCAAGCATATCTTTTTCAGCTTAAAGCCGGCTTTGATGTTCATAATGAGTTAAAAATCTGCAAAAAAAGTACCATCACACACATAAAGACAATGTAATTACGTTTATGGAATGGTGAAATTATTAATTTTGAATTGTTTTTCACCATAATCAGCATTGATCATAAATAAAATCTATGATGAAACAATTACATCTAATACTCTTTATTGTTCTTCTCGCTGCCGGGAATACAGGAATTAATGCACAATTCAGCGAGCCAGCTATCTCTTTCGAGAAAATGAATCATAATTTTGGTGTGCTGAAAGAAGCCGACGGCATTGTTGAACATATTTTTACATTTACAAATACAGGAAGTAAAGCTCTGCTTATCAAAACTGTTAGATCTACTTGTGGCTGCACCGTGCCTGACTGGCCTCAAGAGCCAATAAAACCAATGGAAAAAGGCACTATAAAAGTCTCTTTTAACCCACTCAATCGTCCTGGAGCTTTCAGAAAAGGGATAACAGTAGTATCAAATGCTCGTGAACCAAATACTACCCTATATATTGTAGGACTGGTTAAGGCTAAAGCCAAAACAGTAGCCGATGAATATCCAATGCAAATGGATGGAGTTCGGTTTAAGTCAAATCATATGGCTGTTACAAGAATAAAGGTAGGTGAAATCAAAACCGACACTCTGAAGATCTATAACAATGCAGATATCAGTAAAGCAATCACAATTCCTGATGCTCCTGAACATCTGAGATTTGAGTTTCACCCAAGCAAATTAATGCCCAAGCAAAAAGGAGAAATTATTGTTCATTACGATGCTGGAAAAGTTAGTGATTGGGGATTTGTGATGGAGAAAGTTTTCATCCACATAAATGGGCTTAAATACGTAAATAACCTTCTGGCTATCAGTGCTACCATTGAAGAAAACTTTGATAATCTATCTGCCCAACAGATGAACAATGCCCCAAAAATGGATTTTGAAGAAGAGGCATTTAACTTTGGAACTATAACAAAGGGAGAAATAATAAAGTACGTTTTTAAATTTAAAAATACCGGAAAAGAAACCCTGGTAATCAGAAAAATGAACTCTACTTGTGGGTGTACTGTTTCTGAACCTTCAGCTTATACGATTCCTCCGGGGGAAAACGGACATATTAATGTGACATTTAATTCAACAGGCAAAATTGGCAAGCAATTCCAGACTATAACACTCATTACCAATGACCCACGTAAAACTACAAAACTCCTCAGAGTAATCGGAACGGTCAAATGAAAAAACACCCTCAGAAGTCGGCAATGAAGGTTAATAAGGGTATTGAACATCCCCCTTCCATTAATCCAAATCTGACTGGGTCAGCTCTCATCAGGCGAAAACCAGTATTGCCAGCAGTGAGCTACTTTGAAGGTATTCGTAATGGAGATCGCTCCATTCTAAGTCAGGCCATCACCCTTATTGAAAGTCAATTACCTAAAGACCAGCAGATTGCCCAGGAAATTAATGCTCTGTGTCTGCCATTTGCTGGCAATAGCATACGCATTGGTATTACCGGAGTGCCGGGAGTAGGCAAAAGTTCATTTATTGAATCTATAGGTGGATTACTGACAAAAGCCGGAAAAAAGTTGGCAATACTGGCAATAGATCCTTCGAGTGAGCGATCAAAAGGCAGTATTCTTGGGGATAAAACCAGGATGGAAACTCTTGCAAATGATATTAATGCATTTATCCGCCCATCGCCGGCAGCTGGCACCCTAGGTGGGGTAGCGCGCAAAACAAGAGAAATAATGATAGTTTGTGAAGCAGCAGGCTTTGACACAATATTCATTGAAACCGTTGGAGTGGGTCAATCAGAGATTGCAGTTCATAGCATGGTCGACTTCTTCCTACTACTTATGCTTGCCGGAGCCGGGGATGAACTTCAGGGCATCAAACGAGGCATTATGGAGATGGCAGACCTTATTGCTATCACAAAAGCCGACGGCGATAATATTCACGCCTCTGAAAGAGCTAGAAACGAGTATCAGAATGCCCTCCACCTCTTTCCTCCTTCAGAATCGGGGTGGACCCCAGATGTGCTCACATTCTCAAGCAAAGAAAAAACGGGAATAGACCAATTATGGAATAATATATCAGAGTATTTCCAATTTGTAAAGCAGAACAACTATTTTCAAAACAGGCGCAAAGAACAGCTTAAAGCCTGGATGAATGAGACAATAAGAGAAGGACTTGAACGTAATTTCTACGCCCATCCTGATGTTAAAACCAAGCTTGCTGAATATGAGAAACAGCTTAGCAACGGACAAGTAAGTCCTTATGCTGCAGCACAGCAATTACTCAACAAATACCTTAAGGTCAAGTAATTACTCGGCTAATGCAAATCCTGCATCCAGCCAGGTAAAAATATCATTCGGAATATTATTCGTCCTATCTTTGCTCCGTTTATGTCCTAGTCGTACAATAATCAGATCAGATTCAGGCACCACAAAAACATACTGTCCATTGACTCCGCGCATGTAATAAACCTGCTTACCCTTATGCTCAAGCATCCACCATTGCCATCCATAATACGAAACAGTCTTGCCATCGGTATCTGTCAGATGCGTGGCAGGCGTAAGTGCTTTTCTCAGATACTCCTCTGATACGAGTGTTTGTCCGTTCCAATCTCCATTATGCAAAATCAGTCGACCGAAACGAGCAAAATCACGAGCATTGGAGTTAAAGCAGCAATAGGCCTTCTCAACACCTTTTTCTTTATCGAGACTCCAAAGAGCATCATTCTTTGCGCCCATGGGTTTCCACAGACTAGCTGAAGCATAAGCACTAACAGACCCCCGGCTTACCTTTTCCAGAATTAATGCCAGCACTTGAGTATTGCCACTTTTGTAATCCCATGTTTTTCCCGGAGCATATTCAGACTCCTGTGACAAAACCAATTCAGCAAGATTTTGACCATAATAACCTTTTGTGGTCATAGAAAACGGACTCGCATATGCCTCATCCCAGCTCAATCCTGAACTCATCTCCAATAAATGTCTGATAGTTACTTTTGATTCGTCACCAGAACTAAATTCAGGAAGATATTTACCAATAGAATCATCAACAGAGTCAATGCGCCCTTCATCAATAGCCACCCCAATCAAAATGCTTATAATCGACTTAGCCATTGAAAAAGAGTTGGATAATGAGTTTTGGGAATACCCGCCCCAATAATTCTCGAAAATAATCTTGTCGTTTTGAATTACCAGATAGGCAACTGTTTGTAAATCAGTAAAAACATCTATGTAATCTGCTTGAATTTCCTTTTGGTTATATCCTGGCATCTCCTCCCATGGCTGATAATTACCCGCAATCACTGTTCTATTAGTGAAAATTTTGTAATCATCTATATCCACAGTTTGATACACTAAGGCCTTGCGGAGATAGGGAGGACAAGCAAGATAAATTGCACCGATTACGATAGTAACGATCAAAAGGGTCTTTGTAATCCTGAAATTTCTCATTTTGCTTACTATAAGATTTATTTTTCCTGAAATAATGCATTAAATTTGTGGGTTTTCCAAAAAAAATAAAATCATGTTATACAACTTGGTGGTTATAGGAAGTGGACCAGGAGGATATGTAGCAGCAATCAGAGCTTCACAACTAGGAATGAAGGTAGCTGTTATTGAAAAAGCTGAACTAGGTGGCATTTGCCTGAACTGGGGATGTATCCCTACAAAATCGCTACTCAAATCTGCTCAGGTATATGATTATATCAAGCATGCTCAAGATTATGGTATTAGCATAAATGGTGATGTGATCGCTGATTTCGATAAAATTATTGAACGCAGCCGAGGCGTAGCTGAAGGAATGAGTAAAGGCATTCAGTATCTTCTGAAAAAAAATAAAATAGACGTTGTTGAAGGATTTGGCCGGATATTGAAACCAGGCAAAGTTGAGATTACTAACTCTGAAGGCCAGTCCAGTTTTATTGAAGCTGAAAATATTCTCATTGCTACCGGAGCAAGATCCCGCGAACTACCTAACCTAAAGCAGGATGGTGTGAAAGTAATAGGATACCGTGAAGCATTGGTTCTAAAACAAAAACCTGCTAGCATGATAGTTGTAGGCTCTGGTGCTATTGGTACTGAATTAGCATCATTCTATAACTCTATGGGAACAGCTGTGACCATTGTTGAATTTATGTCGAACATCGTACCCAATGAGGATATTGATGTTTCAAAAGCTCTTGCTCGTTCTCTGAAAAAGGCAAAAATTAAAATTATGACCAGTGCCTCCGTCGAATCGGTTGATACCTCCGGAGATCTGTGCAAAATTGCCATAAAAACAAAAAAAGGGGAGGAAACAAAGGAAGCTGAGATTGTTCTTTCAGCTGTGGGAATTACACCCAATACTGAGAATCTGGGACTAGAAGAACTTGGTGTAAAAACTGATAGAGGATGGATAGAGGTTGACGAGTATTATCAAACTAATATTGCCGGAATTTTTGCCATTGGAGATGTTATTCCAGGAATCGCACTAGCTCACGTAGCCTCAGCTGAAGGTATTATATGTGTCGAGAAAATAGTTGGTAAAAATCCAGAACCTCTTGATTACAAGAATATTCCAGGCTGCACATACACTAGTCCTGAGCTTGCCTCTGTTGGATATACTGAAGCTGCAGCACAAGAAGCCGGTTATGATATCAAAGTAGGAAAATTCCCTTTCACTGCATCAGGAAAAGCAAGTGCAGCAGGTGCAAAAGATGGCTTTATCAAACTGATTTTTGATACTAAGCATGGGGAATTATTAGGTGCACATATGATTGGCGCCAATGTAACAGAGATGATTGCAGAAATTGTAGTTGCTCGCAAACTAGAAATAACTGGTGAAGAGCTGATAAAATCTGTTCACCCCCACCCAACCATGTCTGAAGCTATTATGGAAGCAGCTGCTGCAGCATATAATGAGGTGATTCATTTATAATTCTTCATGTCGTTTAATAAAAAAATTGAAGTCTTCGGAGCCAGGGTTCATAATCTCAAGAATATTGATGTTGTGATTCCCAGAGATGCCCTAACGGTTATTACCGGACTAAGTGGAAGTGGCAAGTCAAGCTTGGCATTTGACACGATATATGCTGAAGGGCAACGCCGATATATGGAAACTTTTTCAGCCTATGCCAGACAATTCATGGGCTCAATGGAGCGTCCTGATGTTGACAAAATCAACGGACTGAGTCCGGTTATCTCAATTGAACAAAAAACCACTTCGCGTAACCCAAGATCTACTGTTGGCACCACAACTGAGATTTATGATTTTCTTCGCCTGCTGTATGCCCGGGCTGCAGAAGCCTATTCATATAAGTCTGGTGAGAAAATG
>JAGLDP010000170.1 GCA_023145515.1 Bacteroidales bacterium | reverse complement strand
TCTTTATTACGGTGGTCTTGATGAGTTCTTTAGCTTGCAACAACCCGGGATCAATTTCATTCGATTTTGAAGAGTATTCTCTTGACCAGCTTCCAAATACCTGGTCGCAGTTTTATCAGGGTTCAGGTGGCACAGACTGGAAGGTTATCAATGATGAGGGTAACAAGGTATTGGCTCAATTATATAGTGATAATCCCAATCCTCATTTTAATATAGCTGTGAATAATAATATAGTAGTAAAGGATATGACTCTCACTGTCCGTTTGAAGGGAGTTACTGGCAAGCATGATCAGGGAGGTGGTTTTGTGTGGCGCTTTACTGACAAGAGTAATTACTATGTTGTGAGAGCCAATCCACTTGAGGATAATGTGGTTTTATATAAAGTAGAGAATGGCAAGCGCTCTGATTTACCATTGCTTGGGAAAGGAAGAACATACGGAGTTGATGTACCGCCCCTAGGAGATTCATGGAATACAATGAAACTTGTTGTAAAAGGCGATTTATTTACTGTATATCTTAATGGTAAAGAGCTATTTCAAGTGCAGGATAACACATTTACCGGAGAAGGGAAGGTTGGCGTTTGGACAAAAGCAGATGCAGTCACTTACTTCGATGATTTTAAGATCGATAAAATATAATTAGCAATAATTATTACATTTACTATAACATAATCCCTTTTATCATGCAAGATACCGTCATTACAAGTGTGGAAGTAATCAAACTGAATATCCCATACAAGGAACCATTTGTTATCTCTTTGGGTGTTATCAGTAGTGCAACAAATGTTGTTGTGAAAATTCATACGAACACTGGACTTACAGGTATTGGCGAATGTGCCCCATTTGTTTTTATTGTTGGAGAAACACAGGAGACTGTATTTGAGCTGTCGTTGCAGATAGGTGAGATGTTGAAAGGTAAAGACCCTTTTGCTATAGAGGATCGTTTGTTTGAAATTGATAGGGCTGTAAAAGGAAATTATACAATGAAAAGTGCCTTTGATATGGCCCTGTATGATCTGCTGGCAAAAAAGGCTAATCTACCACTGTATAAATTGCTTGGAGGGAGTAATAGCCGAGAGGTATATACTGATATGACAATCAGTATTGGTACCCCTAATAAAATGGCAAATGATGCATTTAGGTTCAAAGAGGAAGGATTTCCAGCTATTAAGCTGAAGTTAGGAACCACTACAGATGATGATGTTGCAAGGGTTAAGGCAATCAGGAAAGCCGTTGGAATGGATTATCCGATACGAATAGATGCCAACCAGGGCTGGGATTCTGTTACTGCTATTAAAACATTGAACGAGCTGGATAAATATAATATTGAACATTGTGAAGAACCCATTCCTCATTGGAATAATAAAGAACTGGTGAGAGTGAGAGAAAATAGTCCGATTTCGATAATGGCCGACGAATCAGTGTTTGATCACCATGATGCATTTCGATTGGCAAGCATGGGGGCATGTGACTATTTTAATATCAAGTTTTCAAAATCCGGAGGAATAAATAATGCCTTGAAAATTGTTGCTATTGCAGAATCTGCAGGTATTAAATGTCAGGTTGGATGTATGTCTGAATCACGCTACGCATTGACTGCTCTGATGCACCTGGTTGCTGCCCGTAATAATATTGTCCATTTTGATATTGATTCCTCACTGATGCTAGCCGAAGATCCGGTAGTTGGAGGAATTGAGTACAAAGGAAGTGGCAAATGGGAGCTGGGAGAAACTCCTGGGATAGGTGCCAGTTTTGATGAAGTATTCATGAAAGAGATGGAACATGTTGTTGTATAAATATATATCTGAAAGTGCTACCGGTACTGAGACCCTGATTAATGGAAAAAAATATTTGTATTTCGCCGGAACCGGATATTTTCAACTGAATTCACATCCAGAAGTAGTTCGCGCAGCTAGTGAGGCCACTTTGAAATTCGGTATTGCAAGTGCCACATCAAGAACTATTTCAGGTACAACACCATTGTTGCTGGAAATTGAGAGTAAAGCATCTGAGTTCTTTGATACTGAAGATGCTGCCTATTTGCCATCGGGCTATTTGAGCAATATTGCCGGACTAAAGGCTTTGAGTGATATGGATTTATTTGATGTGATTTTTATTGATGAAGGATCGCATTATTGTCTTACTGAAGGAGCCATGACCGTTGGAAAACCAATAGTCAGTTTTAAAAACAGGAGTATTGACGACTTAAAGATAAAGCTTGAGGCTAGCTTAAGTTCAGGTCAAAGACCCCTGATTGCAAGTGATGGGATGTTTCCGATCTGGGCAAAATCAGCTCCACTCAAAGCTTATCTTAATTTGGCTGAGCAATATGATGGAGTGATTTGGATAGATGATGCACATGGTGTTGGAATTCTTGGCGAAAATGGAAGAGGATCATATGAACAAGCTGGCTTGAAATCTGACAGGCTATATATGGGAGCAACCTTATCGAAAGCGTTTGGTGCCTATGGTGGGATAATACCAGGTAATTCAGAATTTATTAGCAAGATAAGATCGGGTAGCGTGATGACAGGATCTAATTCACCTATGCATGCTGCTGTTGCTGCCGGGATAAAAGGGATGGAGCTTGTAAAAAGCAATCCACAGATGCGCGAAAAACTTTGGGAGAACGCCCATTACCTAAAGGAAGGCCTAAACGCAATTGGTATTAATACGGATGATAATACCAGACCAATTGTTGCATTTGCTCCTGGTGATGTTAAAAGCATGACAAACATACATCAGGCCTTAATGGATGAAGGTGTTTTTATCCAATTTGTAAAATATCGAGGTTCGGGAGATAATGGTGTTTTGCGCATCGTTGTTTTTTCGACCCACACAAAAGTCCAGATTGATTATTTAATCAATAAACTTGGCGCGATTCTTTCTGCTTTATCTTAGCAACTTACCGAGATTGGGGGACCTGATTCGACCTACTTCAATAATTTGAAAAATTCCGACTTTTCTTTTTTTCCGGTGTTTATTTTAACGTTCATTTGAGCTCCCCCAATTGTACAAAGTTCTGATCTGCATACCTGCCAGAAGGCTGAGGCATTGATTGTTTCAACAGGGTTCATCTCAACAGGTGCTTGTAGTGTGTAAATCACAACAAAATTATGATTGTAAACATATTCATCCTGATTATCTGTTTTTCCTGTGACGATTGTTGGCTCAGGCCATTCCTCACTTAGTATTTCAAACCCTACAGGGAGCTTAAACACGATTTCTGTTGGCAGATTATCTCCTTCTTGTCGCGATGAATAAGTATACCACTCCTCTTTGATTTTGAAGAAGAAACCTATTTTAAACTGCTGGTTCGGAGCAATAGAAGTGTAGTTACTAATCATTCTGACCTTTAGCTGTGAAGGCTCTCCCTTTGCCTCAATGCGGTAAAATGAAATGGGGTAGGGGGTAGATTTCGAAACCGTGCTGCATGAGAAGCCGCTTAAGGAAATCAATAGAACAAGAAGTATTTGTAATGCTACAGATTTCATCTATTGACGTGTAAACAGCCAAACATATCCATGACCAAGAAACTCCTGTAAATCCTGGTATTTGTCGAGTATCTGTTTGTGATTATTTATTTCGATAGTAATCTTCTGAACTTTCTTGATTTCTCTTTTTGAAAGACCATCAAAGTTATCCAAAAATGCAACTTTTCTGAAAGTCTTTACATCAGGGAACATTTCTTTCAGCTTAAGCAGTAGTTCTTGTCTTCGATTTTTTGAAGTATCCCATTCCATCTCTTCTTCTGGAGTTAATTCCCTTATAGTTCTCTTGGTGCTGTAGAAGTCTCCGGCCAGAATATCCTTTTTGCCATCTCCATTATAATCATTTACAAAAACCTTAACCCTCACCCCAAGTGGAGTCGGCTTATCACCTTCAACATTTTCCCAACCTGCCAGGGAAGTGAAAAGAGTTGATGCTGTAGAGAATTTTGGCTCTTCAGGTGTTCCAGTGTTTTTGTACCAGATTAAATGTCCTTGTTCAGTGCCACAAACCAGATCGAATAGATTATCCTCATCCCAGAATGTTGGAAAGGCGTGGCTGATGTGAGACTTTCTTGGTTCGTTCAGAAGTTCAAAAACATAATCATACTTCTGCAAATCAATTTTCACACCAGGAGCAAATGATGGTTTTTCCATGTTGCCAAGATTAATAGATACGAAGGTGCCATTCATCCTTGTTGAAATAATCAGGTCAATATCGCCATCATTGTCATAATCAAATGGTTCTGCTACAATTGAATGTGCTACATTGAGAGTGTCTCCCTGGTTATCCATGATTATGCCAGCCTTGTCAAACAGGCCACCCGGAAGTCCTTTGAAAAGATATATCTCTCCGGGATATGAGCCAGAAATGATATCATCCAATCCATCATTGTCGATATCAACAAATCTTGGGGTAAAGCCAATGCAGCAGGTTATAGGTACAAAAGCCGGCTCTTTATTTGCCATAAGGAGCTGACTTGTGGTATATATAGGTTTCGAATTTGTTCCATGATTGATGAAAATATGACATCTACCTTGAACATATCTGCCATAAACAGGATCATTTTCCATCCCTTCCAGGGGAACATCACCAAAGTCGCCAACAATCAAATCATCGACACCATCCTTATTGAAATCATAAATACATGGCGCTGTGTGAGAGGTGATATCAATTTTTTTACCTTTCGCTTCTAACATGCTTGGAAAGTTTAACTTCTCCTGACCAGACAAGAACTGGAAGCAAATAGCGAAAATGAGAGGAGTAATGATTTTTTTCATGTATCAAATTTAGGTTTATTCTTTCATGTCACCAATAAGCTGAAAAGTGCTGATCAAAGGACAAGCAAGGGCTTGATTTATTATCAAACGAACTCCATCGCTAGCTGGGAATTTTATTTCTGATGCAGAAGCTCTGCCTTCAAGTATAATGCGTTTATATCCGATCTTTTTTCCTGAAAAAACTTCAAGCCACTTATTGTCAACTCTGCACTCAATACTGTAGCCATCAATGCGTTGTCCCAGAGGGATATACTCTTGGATGATAAATCCATCGATTTCCTGAACAGATCCTAGGTTAATCTCAATTACAGCATTTCTGACGCTGTCATTTGTAGCAAAATATGTGTCAAAGTTGTTGTCAATAACCATCTCAGGAGAGTATTTACTCACTTTTCCACGATAACTATTGGCAGAAGTCTTTACATCAATCATCTGTGAAAGATCATTAGCATGAATCTTCTCTACCCATGCCTTGAACTCTTTCAGCCGTTCTACTGTACCTTCATCAATCAGTCCTTCCGTATTTGGTGAAATATTCATCAGTGGTGTGACTCCATAACCAACAGAGCTCAAGTAGTAATTTTGTATTGTTTCGAGGCTTATAACCGGAGTGTTATTGTGAAACCAATTTCCTTGCAGGATAATAGATGGCTCTGATGGGTACCAGCTTATGACATCATTGATCGGAACACGGTAACTTTGATCCGGACCAAGTCCTCCGTGTCTTCCGGGCCAGGCCAGGCTACGGTCGGGTAAAAACTCTGACATTGTACCTGATTCATAAACAACTGCATTGGGCTGTGCTTCGCGAATCAGATCTGCTATTTTACTATAATTGATCTTCAACTCATCTGCTTTATATCCATCGAACCAGTATTCATCAATGGGACCATACTGTGTACTAAGTTCCTTGAGCTGAGCATAATAATAATCTCCATAATTATCGTAAAGATCAGATCCGGCTACTTCAAAGTGTTTATCAATGATAGAAACATAAATTCCAAAATAGACTCCTCCTTCGCGACAGGCCTCTATTAAATCTTTGACAATATCACCTTTCCCATCTCTCCACAATGAAGAGGCAAGAGAATGATCTGTAGTTTCAGTTTGCCAGTTGCAAAACCCATCGTGATGCTTTGTTGTTAGCACTATCCCCTTAAATCCTCCGGCCTTTGCTGCAGCAACCCATTGCTTGGCATCGAAATTGAATGGGTCAAATTTCATAGGGTCTTCCTTGCCATAGCCCATATGGTCAGAGCTTGGATAGAATGTTTTCATCCCAAAATGGACGAACATCATATATTCAGCTTTGTGCCAATTTAGTTGAGACTGGCTCGGTATCGGCAGAAATGCTTCAGGTTCTGCAACTTCTTGCTGGTTCACACATCCAACACAGACCATTGCCAAAGCAGTCAAGAAAACAAGGAATTCTTTCATAATAAAATACCCTAAAGCTACTCATCTATCTGGGCATACCTAACAAGATAATTATGTTTTATTTATTCGATTACTACCTTTATGCTGTACTACAGTAATACTAATATACATGATAGACAGAAGGAAATTCATAAAAGGTTCCGCAGCACTTACTGCATTATCACTATCGCCATTTTCAACAGTGATAGCTCAACAAAGTGTTAGTCCTGAAATTGAAACCAATCCCAAAATATTTCCAAAGCGATTAAAAAAAGGCAATGTGATTGGTTTGGTTACTCCTGGAGGCACAATTTCAAAGGAACAGCTGGATAAAACGATTGAAAAACTGGAAGGTTTTGGTTTTCGTACATATCATACCGATAGTGTCTTGTCAGAATATGGATATTTTGCGGGTACCGACAATGAACGGGCAGATGAACTCATGCACATGTTCACTAATAGGAAGGTGGATGCTATTTTGTGTGTGAGGGGTGGATATGGTTCCATTAGAATTCTTGATCTTCTGGATTACGATCAAATACAGCAAAATCCAAAAATGCTAATTGGATATAGTGATATTACTGCATTATTAACGACAATCTATCAAAGAACCGGACTAATAACTTTTCACGGACCTTTAGGTATTTCATCTTTCAATGAATTCACCTATGAGTGTTTTAACAGGGTATTGATTAATCCTAAAAATCACTATAAATACTCTTACGAGCGCGAAGCTGATACCAAGGATAATCCTGAGTATGATATTTATACTATTAATAAAGGGAAAGCAGAAGGTGAATTGATAGGTGGCAATATTAGTGTACTGGATTCAATGATAGGAAGTGCTTATGAGCCTGATTTCGAAAATAAGATTGTTTATCTGGAAGAAATTGGAGAACAAACCTACCGTGTGGATAAGATGCTCTTTCATCTTTTGTATGCGACAAACTTAAAAAAGGCAGCGGGAATTGTAATGGGGGTTTTTGATGATTGCAACCTAAATACTGAAAAACCGAGTTTGTCATTGAAACAGGCTATTGTTGACCTCTTAATGCCACTCGGAATTCCGATCTCATACGGTTTGTCCTTTGGGCATATTGATACAATGATCACAATTCCTAACGGCATTAAAGCCAGAATGAACGGGGATAAGAATACTCTGAAGTTGCTTGAGAAAGCAGTATCTTAATTGAGAATGCTACCTGTTCTCAAGAATATTAAGATGCTTTATTACACCAAGGTGATACTTGTCCTGGCTTAATACTTTCTTCAGCATTTCTGCTGCCTCTTTCATGTTCCCCAGTCCCATCTGACCCAGTCCGATCATATAGAGGCAGTGCATCCTGTTTCTCTGGTCCAGATCATCCTCCCAGATGAGTAGACTGGGAAGGGAGACGGCAAAATAGTCTATCCTGATCTGGTCGTTCAAATGTTCCTGTCCAAAAGCTATCAACTTCCTAAAGCGCTGTTCAGCTTCTATTGATAAGCCCAGCTTTTGTAGTGCAAGTCCTTGATAATAGACAAGTTCTGGTGGATTATCATTGTAATACATGGCCATTGATGGTTCACCGGAATCCAATGAAGCTAATTCCCAGTATCTGTTGGCTTCACTCATTTTGTTCAATCCTTCATACGCACACCCCAAGCTGTAATGGATTTCAGTATCAAGAGAGACTGAAAGTTTTCCTTCACCCAGATTATCGGGATATACCAGTGCCTCTTTCAGCAAAGAAGCCGCCTTAGTATAATTTTTTTCACGCAGTGTCTTTCTTGCAATCTCTGTCAGGCTGAATACGTATTGTTCTGGTACTTTTCCCTCTCCTCCTTCCCAGGGGTGAAATTTGCGATGCATAATCATCTGAAGAGCCATTTGTTCTTCTCCCATGAGATTATACATTGTAATTTTCTCAAGGTAAAGATCATCTCTGAAATCAACTTGTTCGGGGTGTCTTTCGAGTAAGGATAAACGATCAGTATGAGAAACTCCGAGCTTTTTATATAGCTGATCTAACTCCATCAAAACACGTGCATCAGTTGGATTCAGTTCAAAAGCTTTTTCTAATGAAGCGCGGGCTTTATCAGGATTATTCTGTTTGTTGTAATAGGCAAGAGCTAAATTCCTATGCACAATAGGAAAGCTGTCATCAATATTTCGTGAGTTTTCCCAGCATAATAATGCATCCTCATACTGTCTGGCTCCGTACCAAAAATTGCCTAGGTAGTACAATGCTTTGGAATCATAAGGGTTCTCATTTACTGCCATTTGCAAAGCCAGTAATTCTTCATTCTTATTTGGAAAGCAATAGTCAGGTGATAAGGAGGATGCTTTTTTGAATGCTATGAGAGCCTCCTCTGATTTTTCATCTTTTTTGAGATAATAGGCTTTCAAATACCCAGCCATGGGATATGCATTTTTTGTGTCATCAAGATAAAGTGAAATAAAGTCAATTGCATCTGAGTAAAAACCAGACATAGAATAATCAAGAGAGAATTCAATGTAATTGTGGACATTATTACGCATCAGCTCTTTCAAGCTTAGTAATACATCTATATTCCTTAGTAACAAGTACTTCTCATATAGAACTCCGAAATTGAATGCATCCATTTTAAGTGATTCCTCAATCAGGAGCAATGCTTCCTTCTTTTTTCCGAGTATTCGCAGAAGGGTTACTTTCAGGTGACGTGCTTTCTGATTATGCCAGTTTTTCCATAAAGAGCGATCGACTGATTCAAGGGCTTTATGATATTTACACGAACAGGCATCAATTTGGGCAATATTGAAAAAGCTACTATCCTGCCACGCAGCATTCCAGCTCGATTTAAAAAAGGCGGCATAGGCTTCCTCTGGTTTTTCTTGCATGCGCAAACAAACCCCCAGGTTGTAAAACGGTTCACCATCATAAGGATTGGGGTTGCGTTCAGTCAGCGTTTCTATTGCTCGTTTGAAGAAAGGCTCTGCTTTTGCAAATTGTCCCCGACGAAGAAACCATAAGCCCATCGCATTGTTATTTCTAATATCTCCTGGCTCTCTTTTCAAAGCCTCTATGTAGTAATCTGTAGGCTTAAATGTGGCATGGCGATATTGTTCTAAATGTAGTCCTCTTAAAAATAATTGCTCACATGTATCAATATCCTTAGGGTCTTTTGCTGCTTTGGCCGGACCAGGAATTGAACTTTCTTTCTCAGCTTCTGTTTGCCAATCAACAAGTAGGTCTCCATTATTGTTTCGTACCGAAATGTAGCAATTGTCGTGATTTGCAGTAAATATGATACTTTGGTCAAAACTCATTTCAGGCGACAAATCGATGACAGTATTATAAAGGATTTTGCCATCAGACTTCAGGCAAATTGTTGCTTGAAGATACTCACGTGTAGTATATACTCTGATGCGAATTATGTTTTCCGCAAACTCCAGATTCAGCATGGCCTCTTTAGTGGCATTTTTCACCATACCAAGATCACGATAGGGCATGAAGTATTGCTTGAAGCTCTTTTCTTCATACGGCTGAAGCCAAGTAAAATCGGGCTGATTATCCGTATAAACACCACACATTAATTCAATGTAGGATCCATCTTCATCCGTGAGGTTTCTGTCCCAGGCCTTGCCGAAATCGCCATTTCCCCAAGTCCATTGCTTTTTCCCGGGAGAAACATGATGATCTGCCACATGTAATAGTCCCGATTTTGTATCGTTTTCATATCCTCCAACAAAATCATACTTGGATTGAATGGCCATAAAGCTTGTAGGCACTGGGATATTCTTAAATTTCGAAATATCAACTCCTGCAGAGTAATCAACTTTATAATAGGTGCCGGTTGCTATCGGGAAACTTGACACATCGCGTTTTCCATGGTCAAATACAGCATTCACATCGGGCGGAAATACAGATTGATAGCTATCATTTACTTTAACAGCAGGATTGGCCCACCAAAGGAAAGTCTGAGGATGAGGAGTTCGGTTATACAATTTCACCTTAATCTCCATATAGGCTGCACCTGGATATAGTGTAAACCCTGCCATTCCTTTGGTACGGAACATCCGCTCTACTTCACTGCACCATACTGTAACGCTGCCATCTTCATTTTCCTCTATCAAAGAATCAACAGGATCATAAGTGGAGGGACGATGGTGTTGAGGCCAATTGAATTCAATGCCCCCTGAGATCCAAGGACCAGTGAGTCCGACCAGGGCTGGCTTAATAACATGATTGTAATAGACGAAATGCCTTTGCTTAATTTTATCATAAGCCATTTGTACTCGTCCGCCTAACTCAGGCAATATCATGATCTTAAGGTACTTATTCTCAAGAAAAATGGCATTCCACTCTTTGTCCTCCTTCTTGTCCAGTATTTTCTCAATCACAGGGTGAGGATATACCACTCCGCTACTACCCTGGTAAACTCTGTTTTCAAGAAAAACCGGATTTTTCTCAGCCTCACCAATCCCATAAGTTGGGATAGTTACAACTTCTTTCCATGCTCTTACTTTCTGTTCCATTTTATTCATGTGGTTCATTTACATAGCCAATACTTAAAACACCCAGGATAACTTAGCAAAAATAGATTGATTCTGATTGAACTCTTCAGTTACTATAGTTGCTCCTCGCTGGTAAGCCAGTTGAATAGACCCGAAAGGAGGAAGAAAGCGCCACACAAAAACAAACTGGGCTGTTTGGCGTGTGAGATCAAAGTCAGGATTGAATACCCGCTCAGTGACATCATATCGTGATTGATAGAAGAGTTTAAAATAGAGGTCTTTGTTCAGATAATAGGTTGATCGAACATAGTGGATAACTGTGTTGTCATCATCATTATCCGGATCAAACCAATATCCTCTTATCAGGTAAGACAGATTCCAGCCATCTAGAATTTTTACGTTGAAACCTACCGAAGCATGCTGTAAATCCCGGTCGTAATTTATTCCTCTTCCATATGCCGTTGATAGTGATAATCCTCTTTTGTTGTTGAAATTCAGAGTCCCGGACGCATCACGGTTTCTGAAATCCTTCTCGAATCGTTTAAATTCTTCAGACCAGCTTAATCTTAGTTTCCATTTCTTCAAGAAGCTGGTGGTAAGACTATTGTCAACCTCCCAGCTCCGCAAAACACCACCCATGCCCCAGTACATATTATAGTTGACGCTTGGTGATACTTCTTCAAGTCCGTACTGATTAATCCAGAATTTATGTCTGAGGTTTGTGTCAAATTCTCTTCGATTATCATCCCGGATCATCCCGATCGCATTCATATTTTCCTTTACGTTCTCACCCACATGAGTATAGCGGACATGAAAGTGGGTAGTTTTAGAATCGAAGGATGGTCGGAGGAAGTAAGTCCAGCTGCCAGTTTTGAATTCTCCATAACTCTTTACCAATTGCGAGGTCATCCCAATATATCGTGTAAAAAAGAGAGTTGATGCTAGTCCGAGTGATCCTTGGTTTTGTCCCTTATACATCCGGTTGGCTCCAATAATTCCAATATTTGATGCATTCTTGAGATCACGATTTACTCTAAAAACACTATAAAGTGCATTATCACCAGGCTCTAGATTTGCATTTACAGAGTTAGGATCAGACTGAGTTGTAAGGGCATTGATTTTCCATTTATCCACCTTGCCATTGAATTTAACTCCCCAGGGGATATCGCCAATTCGCCTGGAATAGAATTGCTTAATACGGGTTGAGTAGTTCTCAGCTCCTTCCATAAAGAAGGGACGCTTTTCAGGATATGATAGCTCAAAACGCGTTAAATTCACTTGCTCAACATCACCCTCAATGGTGGCAAAATCAGGATTAACTGTAGCATCCAGACTCAGGTTGCTTGACAAATTGACTCTCACATCACCACCAACTTCGAACGTCGGTTTGCTCCCATCCTGTACCTGCATTTGTGCATAAGGGATAAACGAAAAGCGTTTGCCTTCTGTTTCTAATAGTTTGAGTCCTGTAATGTTTCCGATCTCAGCAATTCTAAACCATTCTGACAAGCCGGGTACCCAATGACTCATTTCAAGTTTTCGGGGGATATAACGAATGACATTTAGTCCCCAGTTTGTTTTTTTTCGATCAAAACGGATCGATGAAAAAGGGATTGCCACTTCTGCTGTCCAACCATTTGGAGTAATTTTACCGGCAGATTTCCATGTAACATCCCATTTAGTATCCTGTGTACGACCATTATCAGCCCAGCGCTCATCTTGCTGTGTACCCAGGGCATTTACAATGAAATAATAGGCATTGTTATCATCATCAAAAGAATCAAGCACCAGTGCAATGGCATCGTCTTCCGACACTTCACCATCTCGCTTGGTGATTTTAGTTGATATTTTATCCGGATCAGGATCATCACATTCGATTCCGAAATAGATATATTTCTTGCTATATAGCACCCTGACTTTGGTTCTAAAACTGGCTTCCTGCCCATAAGCTGGTTCGAGTTGAGTAAATCCGGTGAGGATATCGGCCTTATCCCAGTCGGCTTCATCCAGAACTCCATCAACCTGAATCTCAGTTTCTGTTTGCAAGGCCTCAACAGACTGCGCATGTGAAAGCTGTGGACTTAGCAAAGTCATGCATGCGATTAATAGTGGAATAATTTGATTGTCAGACATAAAATAGTGTGTGGTATGGATTGATATCTACTTAATAACCGCCTTAAGTTCTGGTTTCTCACCAATTTTTGTATTCGGACTTATTGGAATTTTTAGTGTGATTTTCTCAAATGGTGCAAGTTTACCAACAATACTACTTGCAATTCTAAATCGCTGGTTATTCTTTACGCTGAGAATATAGACTATGTTCCTTTTTGAGTCAACCTGACCAAAGTTCTGAACTTCCACTTCAATAGTCGTCTGATCTTCACCATTTTTTAAGATAGGATTGCAGACCGATACGGCAGGTTCCAAATATTTGACACCGGGAAGCCGGCTGTATCCAAATATCCAATCTCCATCATTGGTTTTCCCAATTAGCTTTGCGGTAAAATTGTCTTGATCTATGCCATTTCCTTCTCCTGAAAATGTGACAATGAGATCTTTACCCATAGGCTCAGATGTTAGCACAGTGCAACCTTTCCCATAATTTATAATATCCGGGGCACCTAGTCGTAACGATTCAAGGTCAATATCTTTTTGAGGATCGAAGCCGTCCTCGTACTCAATCTTGAGTCGAATTTCCCGTGTTTTTTTAGTTATTGGCTCCTTGTCTGAAATACTTATCAGACGGCCTTTTTTCAGTGGTATTATAATATGTTTTGAGCTATGATTATCATTTTCCAGATCATTCCATTTAATGGTATCAATTACAGCAAAATGCGCCTGGCTTGCTCGTCCGCAAGAATCTTGTAAAACTTTAATTCTTTCATATTTGAACCAGTCGACCTTGGTGCCATCTTCATATATAGCTAATCCTGGCATATAAGCTTCACCTGGATCAACTTTCCATTTTATCCCATCCTTAGAGCGCAGGTAATATGCTATTCGCCCACGCCAATCATTTACTATCATGTGGTACTGAATGTTGGTTCTCCAAACTACCGGATCCTCAAAGTTGCCGTCGACTGGTGGATAAACTCTTTTATCGGTAATCTGGTAGTACGGTGTTATACCAGTTTCACTGATCCAGATTCCGCCTCCCCGGCATACCATAAGGTAAGAGCTATCCTCCCTCCGGGTGAAGGATAGATTCGATAATCCCTCTATGATCTTTCTATCGCGAGGATCGAACTCGAATTCACTTTTAGTCCAGGGGCCATCCAGGTTATTGCTGATATAATATGCATTCGTCACATAAATCACATAGCGGCCATCGCCAAGTTGGAAAATTTCAGGATTATGCCCGGGGCCGATAGAATCTTTTACAGTATATGGGCCAAAGGAGTTATCTGCAACAGCGTGAAATACAGTGGATTTTGACCAGTACATATGCCCTTTTGGGGAATTCTCACGCCAGCCACATACAAAAAGATGGTATTTGCCGTCTTCTCCTAATACAGCATTCCCTCCCCAAAAAGAATACTTGCTATTCTCCAATCCGTTGTCGATATAACGAGGCACCGTATTGGCGGCTCCCCAGGTATCACTGGTCAGTTCACCGATTATGGGCATGGGCATAAATCTGTCCATGAATCTACCTCCCAATACCAGAGTGTCCCATTCCGCAGGGCGTTCACGTTCTGTAATTTGTGCCTTGGAAGGTAGAAACAATAGGCACTGACAAATAATTATCAGGGTAAAAAGTCTTGGTTTCATATGTGCTTTTATTCAGCCGAAGGATGGAGCTTTTCCGAAATCCAATATTTAATCACTGATTGACGGGTAATACCCAATCGATGAGCTTCCCGGTCGAGTTCTTTAACCATCCATGCCGGGAAGTCTACGCTTACACGCCTGGGCAATAATCCAGGCCGTTCAGCTTCTTCAACTACCAGGTATTCAGTTATTTCGTTACCATTGTCAAAGATAGCGTCAAATTCTTCAGCTCTTATAGATTTCTTTTTCATTTTGTCTTGATTTTCGCACGGAAATAATCCGGATTGCTTCACCCCTAAGAGTAAAAACAACAGACCAATAATCGTTTTTGAACCGTGCAACCATTAAAAACCGTATTTCGTTCAAAGTCCTGGCCGGAATAACTATTCGCTCCGGGTCAAGCCATAAATGCTGAGCATCGTGAAAATCGATCCCGTGTTTCTTTTTATTGCTTATGCTTTTAAGATTATCGAATTCGAAAGTCATGATGGCGCTTTCATGCAAATATACAATAATTAATCAATTATTGTGCCAAAATAGCACTGTTATTAATGAAAAAGCAATCACTTATTGATTTTTGCCTGATATTCCTTCATCTGTTTAGTTGGTTCTATAATTGAGTAACCTTCCCAAATGGAATCAGAGTGTGAAGTGATGCGTTCAGGTTTTACTCCTCTTTCCTGAATGGCCTCGAAATTCTCCTTGTTAAATTCCTCCCTGAATACTACCAGAGTTTCAAAGCAGGATTCCTGGAAACCCTGTAGATTCATATTCAATGCTATTTCATACAATTTCTTATTCAGTGGAAATCGTTTTTCCTTCCTGATAATCTCGAATGGTCTTTTGACACCATATCTATTTGCGTTTTGGCTCATCGAGTATTTCAGAAAGTATCCATACTCATCTTTTTCGTAAAGGAGTAATCCAGCATCTTCTTCCTCATTATAATTTACGCCCAAGAGTTTGATGCCCTTCTCTTTTTTTCTTGCTTTTAGTGAATATTCAATTCTAAGGATTGCATAGGTATCGATCGAAATATATATCATCCCTTGGTAATTTGCTCTAACTATACCGGTAAAACTAAGAGCGTAAGCATCCTCTCCTCCAATCCCAATAATCCCATCATTATGGTATTTATAACGATTCGGTTTTTGAATAAAATCCCAGCTCCACCAATTCAAGTCTTCATCTAAGACATATAATTTTTCTTTGTTTCTCAAGAATAAAGAGTCTTGCTTTCTTTTTGCAAGAGCTATACTGTCATCATCCGCTATTGATACTTGCACATGAGATTCCCTGAAAAAGAACGGACCAGTTTTATACTTCAGGAAAGTTTTATCGTTAGTTTGAGTATCAAATAATTCTGTGAGAATCATTGAAATTCTGTCAAGCTCACCCCCATCATCTTCTTTAAGGATCACCTTCTTAATTCCTTCAACTTTGTTCTTTGTTTTAGCAGAGTCGGCCGGAATCGTATAAAGAGTGTATAAATGGTCAGTATATGAACGATTATATTTTGGAATGCTATCGACCATTTCATTTACGAGGTTTTCATCAATATCCGGAACAGTGCTTTTTTTTAGTGACAGCTCAAAAGTGTTTATATATGAAGCATTGTTACTCCTCTTAAAGACTTCTCTTTTTTGAGCAATACTAGGATAGTTCTCTTCTTTTCTTTCCAGGGCCTTTTTAATCAGTTCTTTAGGATTATATGGATTTGCTATTATGGCAATAGTTCTGAATTTTACGGGCTTTTCCTTCATCTTTATTGTCATCCCATCTGTCAAATCAATAACTGATTTGGTTAGTGTTTCATAAGCAATAAAATGGAAGGCAATACTGTCAGTTTGAGTAATCTTTTCGAGATTTAGTGTGAATTCTCCGTTTTGATTACTCACCGTTCCATAAGTACTTCCTACAACAGCAATATTGACAAACAACATTGGTTTTTCAGTAGCCGCATCAATTATGAGTCCGCTTATCTGCTGCTGGGCAGAAAGGGGAATTGAAAAGCAAAGTAAGCCAAGTATAACTTGGATAGTCCATTTAATCATACCCTCATAAATGTAGTAAGAATAGTTTATCTTTACCTAATGCTGTTTGAAAATAGAACCTTCAAAAACACCAACTATTCAGAATCTCATCTGGATAAAGGGGAATACGAAAACTGTGTTTTCATTGCCTGCTCTTTTACCCATTCAGACTTATCAAATATCACCTTTGTAGACTGTGAGTTTGATAGCTGCGATTTTAGCATGGCAAAGTTGAGCAATACTACATTGAACGATGTGCAATTCAAAAATTGCAAGATGTTGGGACTCCATTTTAGCGATTGTAATACATTTATTATATCTCTTGATTTCAAAGATTGTCACTTGAATTTGTCTTCATTTTTCAAGCTAAAACTGAAGAGGACTAAGTTCATTAATTGTAGTCTGCAAGAAGTTGATTTTGCCGAAGCAGACTTAAGTGCTTCATTATTTAGTGATTGCGATTTGCTTGGTGCTGTGTTTGAGAATACTGGCTTAGAGAAAGTCGATTTTAGAACATCCAGGAATTATTCTCTGGATCCTGATCTGAATAGAATAAAAAAGGCAAAATTCTCTATGCCGGGAATTGCAGGATTACTTGACAAATATGATATTGATGTTGAGTAACCAATCAACCAGCATGAAAAAGGAAAAGCGATTGCGGATCAGTGAATTAATCAACTTAAAGGTGTCTGATATAATGCTGTTGTTATTACGGGTGTATTTCAAAAGATACAAGTCCAACCATTACAGCACGATGAATATCAGGCATTACGTTTATTTCCCCACCCATAGACAAATAAATGCCATTGCATCCCTACATATATGGAAAATAAACACAATTGGTTTGCACAATCGTTGTAGGGCATTAAAAGAAACAAAAATCAATTAAAGAAATCTAAATATGGCAAACGAATTAGAAAGTGCAATAACGATTAAACAATCGATTGATAACATTGATAATGGTAATTTTTTACTTCCAGCAATTCAAAGAAGATTTGTTTGGACAACTGAGCAAATAGAAATGCTTTTTGATTCTATTATGCAAGATTATCCAATTAATACATTTATGCTATGGGAAGTAACCGATAAAAAGATTAAAAATAAATTTAGGTTTTATGATTTTCTAAAAAAATACATCGAATATGAAGGTGGAAATAATGAAGAGAGAAAAACAAAAGGGTATACAGATTTCAAAGCAATTATTGATGGACAACAAAGATTAAATAGTTTGTATATAGGGTTAAAAGGAAGCTATGCTTATAAAAATTATGTTTATTGTAAGCTTCCCCAAATTCAGC
>JAGLDP010000017.1 GCA_023145515.1 Bacteroidales bacterium | reverse complement strand
ACTCATTCTCAGCGAGCCTTATTGTTATCCCCAATTAAGTGTAAATACCCCTGGAGGCACCCCCAATACTGGTATATAAAAGACAGAATTTATAAAAAACTTATTATATTCGACTATGGATAATAATGACGTAATACGAAAGATCCGCTACATATTTGACTATAACGATTCAAAAATGATTGAGATTTTTGAACTCGCTAGTCTTAAGGTTAACAGATCTGATATTAGTAATTGGTTAAAGAAAGACAGCGATCCGGCTTTTGTGGAATTATCTGATAATAAACTAGCCATATTTCTCAATGGAATAATTATTGAAAAACGTGGAAAACGAGAAGGTCCTCAACCCATTCCGGAGAAGCGATTGAACAATAACATCATTTTCAGGAAAGTTAAAATTGCCATGGATCTAAAATCTGATGATATCCTGGAAATGTTTAAATCAATAAATAAAAGTATTAGCGAGCATGAATTAAGCGCATTTCTCAGAAATCCTAATCATAGAAAATATCGTGAATGTAATGATCAATATCTCCGTAACTTCTTAAGTGGCATCCAGTTTATCCACTTGGGGTAATAATTCGTATGAATATTGTAATATACTTTCTAATTTGGAGGTGTAAATCTAATCTTTATGACAAAAAATAAACTATCCAATATTATCCTTGTGGTAGCGTTGGCTGGATCCCTTCTTGGAGCTCATGCTTGCCAATCAGATCCGAACAAAAATATGCCACCCAGATCTTATCAAGGAGAATGGGTTGAAGGGAGTGGAGATCAGGAAACATTGAAATTAATTGATCAGGCCTTCCGTTCCTTGCACATTGCCCCTGACATGGCAACTGTTCCACTATTGTATAAGCGTGATTGGGATGGTTTCGTAGAAGGCCATTATTGGGATGGATGGTGGCTTCAAAATAGTTTTGGTCCCACTTATGGAATGCTGCCATTCTGGACTGATGAGCCGTATAAGACCTGGATCAGACATTCTCAAAGCTTATGGTTTAATGTGATGGGAGATGGAGAACGTGCCGGACGAAATGGCTATGTGGCTCCGGATGGTTCACTTATGGATTGTGCTATCATTTTTATGAATGGAAGTAGAGAGGATGGATTCAGATCAAGACATAGTAAGGTTGAAAACTCAGTTTTTGATGGTCAAACAGAAATGGAGAAACCAATTTATCGTCAGGGAGATGGTGATACTAGAGAGTATGATTGGTATTACGGCGGGGCTACAGCTGGTATTATTATGGAGGCTGAACGACTATTATCTGAACGGAACATTTTAGCAATTAAAGAACGCTTGCCCCAGCTGAAAAGAGTAGCTGATTTTATTGATGCCAGACGCGACCCTGAAACAAATCTTATCAAAGGTGGACGAAGTTCTAACTTACTAGCACCCTCATTTGGAGGAGTCAAACAAGAAGACGGGGGCTATGATACAGCTTATCTGACAGAATTATCTGTAAACTTTTGTGCCTCGCTCAGTAGACTAATCGAATTATGTAAGATGGCTGAAGATGAAGAAGGAGTTACAAAGTATAGCCGTACCCTTTCTTTAGTCAAAGATGCCTTACCTGCCTTACTGGAAAATGATGAGTATTATATTCGTTATCAGGAAGATAATGGAACACGACATGGAATTTATCAGGCAGAAGAATATGGATATATAGAAGCCACTCCCAATCACGATGCTGTAGCCATGGGTGTTACAGACGACAATCAATCAAAGATGATTGTAGATAAACTCTTATCAGTTCCTGAGTTATATCCGAATAATTTTATTCTTCCTAATCATCCTGCTTACGATGATCTTGACAATCCTACCGTTCTTTATCATCTTCCACCAGGAATGTGGGTTGATGGAGGATTTTGGTCAACAACCCAAGGCAGAATGAACATTGCCTGTTTGAGGGTAAATGAATTTGATCATCCTTTCAAAGCCTGGGCCAAGCAATTGAAATTTATGCAGGCTTTTAGGGCAGGAGCTCCAATGAAAGACTATGGACAAAGCCTTTGGGATGATAAAATTCAAAAGTGGGGATTTAATGTAGTGTATGATTGTTGGGGCGTTCCTGGTGGTTTGTTGAGAGGACTCTTTGAATACACCTATCAAAATGATCTTCTAAAAATCAGACCCCATTTGCCTGAAACAATCACTCGTTATATACAGAAACACCCGGTAAAGTTCGGTGAAACAAATATTTACCTTAGTGTTACCGGAAACGGGAAACCCAGGATTGCTAAAGCCAAAGGACAAGAATTTGAGATTACCCAAGAGGGCTGGATTCTAATCAAAGCAGATCAAAATGAAGAAAACCTTTGTATTGAGATAATTTGTGGAGATGCAGAAGAACAGGGAGCCTGGCAACCATTAAAAAAACAAGCTTTAACACTTCCTGTTGATCCGAATTTTTGGGAAGTTGAAGGATTTACCTCTCCTCTTTACCCTCACATTACACCCAAAACTGTGAGTGAGTTTTATACTGCTTTGTGTAAGGCTGACCTTGAAGAAAGCTATGAAGGAGGGATGAGCAAATTAATTTTGGAACACCTGCTTGCTCGACAAAAACGCCTCGATATGATTGAAAATGGAATACTATTCATTCCTGATATTCCTGGCACACCTCCGGCAATAGAAGCTGATATCAGTGAAGGATTTGTTAAACAAGCAAGATTTCTGACAGGAGGATTAGTTGATCATCTATCTGGAATGTCATATTGGAACGATCCCGTTAATCCGGAGATTCTGAAAATTGCGAAACAGGTAGAGCTTATAAAGTAATTATGAATAAACATATCATTAGCATTACATTGGCTCTACTAATCGCTCCGATGTTGTCGTTTGGGCAGGAGGATTTAACAATGAATTCTACTTTTTCAACGATTGAGAACTGTGGGCATAAGACCAAAGGTATTTTTGTGGCCTGGTGGGATAAGGATTTTGATTATGCCGATCAGGCAGATGAACTTTTAAATACCCTTGAGGAAGTTCAGAATGATTGCCTGAACACATATCAGATGAAGAATCCTCCTAATCCGATTGATGGATTTTATTACAATGTGTATATCCATAATGGGAACGACCTATTCCCAGATGGTTGGGCGATGGGACAAGGAACTGATGCAAATGGATATCCCTATTTAACGATCCCAATTGGGTATGCCAACACCAATAACCCCGGACTCCAGCATGAGGGCTTTCACATTTTTCAATACAATGCTAATTCTCCGGGATATGCCTACAGTGGTGATAGTCAGTGGTATATTGAAGCAACTGCGAATTGGTACGCAGCCCTCAAACACCCCAATTCAAAAGATGAATTTGTTACCGCCTCTTGTGTCACTTACAATCCTCAGGTCCCTATGTGGTATACCTTCAATAACCGGGAGCCCGAGGATCAGGGAAATTGGCAGCGGTATTGCCATCAATATGGAATGAATATCCTGATCAATTACCTCACGGATGTGCGGGATATTTCACCGGAAATCATCGTTGGGGGATTCTTTGCCGAGACGGAAGAGCTTCCACAGGAATATCTATATAAACATATTGGTCCGGAGGCCTTCTCTGAACTCTTTGCCGACTTTGCTGCACATAATGTAGGTGGTTTTGAGTTCTTCCCACCAGGTGTAGAAGCAAGAAGCTATCTGGAGTTAAAAAATTATGGAGACATGAATGATGTACATCCCATCGTCGATACCTTTGTTAATGCTGGATCCAACGGAGAATGGATTGAGCCAATGAATGACTACGTTACACGTGCTTGGGCTTATAATGTCTACAAAATTGAGAATTCTGAAAAGGCTGAATATACATTTCATTTGAAAGGAAACACGGAAGGTGAAAACGGCGACCCTGCCGTTTTTAAAGGACGGATAGTTGTGAAAGATGGAAGTACCATCCGATATTATCAAATGGAAATGTCAGACTTGACTAATGGATCATTCACTTATTCTGCTGAAGCGGAAGATGAAGAAATTAACCTGGTAATTATTTCTGTACCTAATTCTTTCCGTGGCAATCAGAAGTTTCGTTATCAGCTTAAAATCGATTACAACAATCTCTCCGGAGTTGGAGCTGTTGAGACAAAAAGTTCGCTGGGCAAGAATTACCCCAATCCTTTTGATTCGGAAACTCATATTCCCTACGAATTAACTCAGGATAGTGAGGTAACATTAACCATTACAGATGGCTTGGGTCGACAGGTGATTCGACTTAATGAAGGATATAAAACAGCCGGAAAGCATAACTTTTCTGTTTCAGCCCACCAATTCAAATCAGGGCTGTATTATTATAAGCTTACAACAAATGAATTATCACAAACCAAACGAATGCTAGTTAAATGAGAATCACAATTTACCAACCTTTGATTGTAGCAATAATCCTAAGCCATGCTCTTTCAAGCTGCTCATTGAATGAGCCTTATGATTTGATCGATGACTATATGTTTATCCAAAAAGAAGATAGACGAAACGATTCAACAGATTGGGAGTTGGTTTGGGAGGATGAATTTGACCATAAAGAGTTGGATACGACCCATTGGACCCGTATTGGCTTATTTACCTCTCCACAGTGGAAAACAACAGTAGATAAATGGCATGAGAACACCGGTTGCTTCAGGTACATTACTGCTACAGATGATCGGGTAGTTCAATTTGATGAAGACCATATCAGGTTAAGAGGGATTGTAAATGAAGACACTCTCATCGGAGATCCTCGTCCGTATTTAACCGGAGGAATATATACTTGGGATAAGTTTGCTTTTCAGTATGGTCGAATAGAGATTAGAGCTAAGCTCGACCCAGCCTATGGTGCCTGGCCAGCCATTTGGATGCTGTCAGAAAAAAATATCTACCCTGATCAGCACAATGGTGAAATGGATATCATGGAACGATTGAACCACGATGGCTTTGCTTACCAGACCACACACAATCACTACACTATCAACTTAAAACAAACAGTGCCTAAAAAATATGATACCGGTAAAATTGAACCCGATGGTTACAATGTTTACAGCGTGAGCTGGTACCCTGAAAAGCTGGTCTATGCCATCAATGGAATCGAAACTATCACCTACCCAAAAGTGCAAGGTGCAGGCACCTATCAATGGCCCTTTGATCAACCCTTTTATCTCTTTTTAGACCAACAAATGGAAGGTAGCTGGCCTGGAAAAATTACAAATCCAGAGGAACTACCAATCGAGATGATTGTGGATTGGGTTCGATTGTACCAGTAGGTTTATGAGTTTCAATGGTCCAAACTAAATTGCTTTGTAAAAAAATGAAAACCAAAATCCTCTTCTTATCCCTTTTGGCTCCAATCATTCTAGCCTTTGGAACGCATGTCAATGGCCAATCATCTTTTCCTATACCCAGAATCTCCCCAATTCCTGTCATGCTTGATAACAGAGATGTTAAACCTTTGTGTTTGGATGGAACCTGGAAATTCAATCCCGTTTTTGAAAAAGGTTTCGAAAATTTGAAAGGAGTTGCTGATTGGAATGATATCACTGTTCCGGGGGAATGGTCGATGCAAGGATTTAATGTGGATTCTGCTCAGGCTGCAGGATATTTCCGAACCTTCACCATGCCTGCTGAATGGAAGGATCAACGGATAAAACTTCGATTTAATGGAGTGTATAGTGAATCGATTATTTTTGTTAATGGTGCTGTTGCAGGTTCTCATTTAGGAGGATTCACTGCGTTCGAATTGGATATCACAGACTTAGTTCATTTTAATAAAGCCAATACTCTCATTCTTTCTGTTACGAATGAATCTCTGGCTGACTCTCTGGCTAGTGGGTCAAGGTATGCCTGTCATCCACTGGGAGGAATAAGCAGATCAGTCTCTTTGTTCCCCCTTCCGGAGATCAATATTAGTTCCCTGGCCATTAATACAAAATTTGATGCCTCTTTCAAAGATGCCACATTGATTACACGCATTGAAATGACTAATGAAAGTTTGAAAGATGCCAAAGATCTGAGTCTGCAATTGGAGCTGACTCCATGGGATAGCAATGGGAAAATTGTTGAACAGTTTTCACCTATAAAGACTCAAATGATTCCTGTGGGTGAGGCATATGAACTTAAAATATCCTTTCCAGTTAAGAATCCAAAAAAATGGGATTGCGAAAACCCTAATCTTTATGTTCTAACCTGTTATCTGCAAAAGGATGGGAAAAACATTGAGATGGTTAAACAACGATTTGGATTCAGGCAAAGTGAAGTGAAAGGAAATCAGCTATTTATCAACGGACAAGCGGTTAAGCTCAGAGGAGTAAACCGACATGAAGTATATCCTTTGACAGGAAGAGTAGTTCCAAAAGAGATGTACCGAAAAGACATTGAGCTGTTTCGTGAAGGAAACGTGAATCACATCCGAACTTGCCACTATCCACCTGATCAGGCCTTGATGGAGGCCGCTGATGAATTGGGGATGTTTATCGAATGTGAAGGCCCATTTTGCTGGTCGCATGAAACAAAAGGAGATGAATTGGCAATCCAAAACGCTATCACTTCTCAGAATTTGGAAATGATAGTTTTGTATAGAAATCATCCTAGTATTATTTTCTGGTCGATGGCCAATGAATCCATTTGGAGTGATGCCTATGAATTCGCCGGAGAAGCCATGAAATCACTTGATCCAAGCCGACCGCTCACATTTAACTATTTTCCTTGGGACTGGGTGAAAAATGAACAGAAAGATCAGATGATTTGTGCTATTGGTTCAGACCATTATCCTAGTCCTGCTGGTCCGGAGAAATATGCCAATTATCACCGGCCTATCAGCTTTGGAGAGTTTGTACATTTGAATGCCTACAATCGATATGAGTTAGCCACAGATGTTGCTCTTCGTGATACATGGGGCATCTACCTTCATGACATGTGGGAAAAGATGTACAATGCTCAAGGTGTTGCCGGCGGTTCAATCTGGGCAGGCATTGATGATACTTTCTATTGGGATTACCCGCAAGCGGATGGATCGATAGAGGAACGAACTGTGGGGTATGGTACCTGGGGACCAATAGATGGATGGCGAAGGAAGAAACCAGAATGGTGGGGTATGAAGAAAACCTATTCTCCGATTCGGATAACGAATACTTCATATAATAATGAACAAATCATTCTGGATGTAGAAAACCGACAAGATTTTTCTAATTTGAATCGACTTACTATAAAATGGAAGTTAGGTGATAAATATGGGATAGCCTCTGCGGATATTGCACCCAGAGAAAAAGGACAGCTGATCATTGAATCGAAAACTGCAAACGGAACTGGCGGAAAATTGGAAGTCATTTTTGAAGATCCTCGTGGTTTTGTTATCGACTCCTATAGTTTGGATATTTATCCCGAAACTAAAACTTATAAAGTTCCAGAGCAGGGAACAAACACCATCTCATTTAAGGAACATGGAGATCACATTCTGGTTACCTCCAAACAAGTTGAATATGAAATCAGCAAAGAAACAGGCTTAATATCCAGTGATGTGTTTACTGGTCCGTATTTGATGATTCTACCCTTAAACAATGGAGGGGATACTCAGATGCATGGTCCTGCAAAGTATTATGAGCCTTATTCTCATACCTGTACCGATTGGGTGTTGAAGTCTGTTGAAACAGTGTTCATCCAGGGTAAACAGATCATTACAGTTCACGGATCTTATAAAGAGGCAATCGGAACATATACTTATGATTTCACGCCAAGTGGAGGGTTGAAAATTGCTTACGATTTCAAATCAACAGAAGATGTAAGTCCGAGGCAATGGGGCATTGTTTTTGACTTACCGAAAAGCTATGAGAATCTTTCCTGGAAGCGAAAAGGATACTGGTCAACTTATCCCGATTGGCATATAGCCCGCTTAGAAGGAACAGCTATAGCTTCGGAAGGATTTGAAGCTACACCCGTAGGTCCTCGCACTAAACCCGAACATGAATGGCGTCATGATCGCACGAAGATTGGTAGCAATGATTTTGCCTCTACAAAGCATAACATTTACTACACCTCTCTAAGGAATTTATCTGGTACAGGAATTCAAATAAATAGTGATACCAAACAGCATACAAGATCTTGGATTGAGCAAGAATCAATTCGTTTACTAATCGCTAACTATTCCAACGGAGGAAGTGAAAGGTTCCTCAGACCTCATGCGAAGATAGACGATAAACCGCTAAAAAAAGGAGATCAGATAAGCGGGATTGTTAGATTGCACCAAAAATCAAACCTGATATTGTGGCCATGATTACAACCAATATTACATAGACTATGGTCTTTTGAGTTCCCAAAACTCCTCTGATTACCAGCATATTTGGCAATGACAATGAAGGGCCAGCCAATAATAATGCCAAGGCTGGGCCTTTGCCCATTCCTGCAGACATAAGGCCTTGTAGTATAGGCACTTCCGTTAAGGTGGCAAAATACATGAAGGCTCCAACAATTGATGCAAAAAAGTTAGAGAAAATGGAATTACCACCTACCAGATTAGCAATCCACTCATTGGGAATAATTCCAGCAATAGCAGTATCATCATGAGTTGAGCCCAGAAGGAATCCAGCAATCAAAACACCGATGGCCAGCATGGGCATAATCTGTTTAGTAAATCCCCAGGTTGAAATTGTCCATTCCTTATTGTCAGGATCGTTTTTGTCGAGTAATGTGATCAAACTCAGACCAGCAATCCCAATAATCACGGGTATCAAGGGCGATGCAAAAAAGAAAGCTGAAATAGCAGTTATGGAGCTTACTAATACAACCTGAATCCACTGTAACTTCAAAATATATATCAAGGAGAAACTTAACACAAGAGAAAATCCGCCGGTAATAAACCATTTGTTAGCCCACAACCAATACCAGCCACCAGATTCAACCCCCTCGCCGGGTTTCCCCCAATTTGCAAAAACCAGGATCAAAACCAATACAAAAAAATGGAAGGATGTTTTCCACATTGGACGCTTCTCAGGAATATCAGGGAAGTTAATCTGCTCTTCTCGCTTTTCTTTTTCTTCCTTTCTGTAGATAAAAGACATTGTGGAACCTATAACTATGGCAAAAACAACAGCACCAATAATTCGGGCAATCCCCATTTCAAATCCTAATATCCGGGCGGTTAAAATTATAGCCAGAATATTAATAGCCGGACCAGAGTATAAAAATGCAATAGCCGGACCTAATCCAGCTCCCCTTTTATGTATGCTCGAAAATAGGGGAAGAATAGTACAGCTACAAACTGCTAAAATGGTTCCTGAAACAGAAGCAATAGTGTAGGCTACCCATTTTTTTGCCTTAGCACCAAAATACTTCATCACTGCTCCCTGGCTCACGAAAACTGAAATCACTCCGGCAATAAAGAAAGCAGGAAGGAGGCAGAGAATTACATGCTCGCGTGCATACCATTTCGCCAGATCCAGTGTCGCTGTAAGTGCTTCATTGAATCGGACATTTTCCAAGGGAAGGAAAAAGACACCCAGAAAGATGGCAACAATCCATAGTAGAGTTTTAATATCCTTTTTCATATTCAAAGCGATGAATATTAAAGATTAATAATGAGACGAATGATATAATATGTACCAACGCCGATAAACAATACAGCAACTACCCGCCTGAACCAAAACTCAAAGACTTTAATCTTTTTATAAAATTCTCCAATTTGACCTACACTAAAAGCGATCAGCCAGGCAAAAATGATCACTGGAATTCCTGTACCCACCGCAAATACTAAGGGTAAAATTAGTCCGCTTGCACTGCTCACAGTCATAGGAATCAGCATTCCGAAATATAATACTCCACTATAAGGACAGAAGGCCAGGGCAAATACCATACCCAGCAAGAGTACTCCCCAAATGCTTTTGCGAGATTTATTTTCCATCCTCTCTGTAAGCGATCCAAATCCAGGGATAGTAAGCTTTATGATACCAAGCATAAAGAGACCAATAATGACCAAAATGGGTCCCAGGATCTTCTCACCCCAGGTTTGAAAGAATCCTGAAAGCTCAAATTGCCCTATACTGAAGTAGAAAAGCAAACCTATCACAGAATAGGATATTCCTCTACCCAAAGTATAAATCAAGCCACTTACAAAGACCTTTCGTCTGCTTTCGATATCCTTGCTAATAAAGCCAATGGCAGTAATATTTGTTGCTAGTGGACAAGGACTTATGGCAGTCATCAGACCCAAAATAAATGCAGAAAGAATTGGAAATTGAGAATTTTCCAGCAAGGTTTGTAAAAACTCCATGCCTACTTTAGCATTTTATCTATTGTGAGCTTCAACTTTGATTCGAGTTTTTTTGGCTTTTTACGGGCATTCAAGAAGGCCTCAGTAGTCAAATTCACAACATTCTCACCCTCCACAACAAGTAGTGTTTGTCCGTTAATCTTATACTTTTTTACCAAAGGATTCTCCTTATCTTTCTCTCTGTTGATGGAAGTAAAAGCTACCTTATCTCCATAAAGTTCTTTCAGTGCTTTTTGAGTAACCGCTTCAACTGCCTTACAAGTAGCACACCTACCTGTGGCATGGAAGTAGTAAACAGTTACTTCCTTAGATTTAATTAAATTGACACTTTCGTTAGCCGAAACACTAAAGAAAGAAAGTAAACAAATCAAGCCCAATAATCGAAAAGCTTTCATAATCTCTATATTAATTAGATAAAAATTCTCTTATTTCTTTCGCTGATGGCACTCGTCCTTTAACTACAACCTTGCCATCCACAACTAAGGCAGGAGTAGCCATAACTCCATAGTTCATTATTTCGACAATATCCTCTACTTTTTCAACATCCGCTGTGATATTCTCATCCTCAATAACATCTCTAACCGCTTTTTCCAATGTGTGACACTTTTGACATCCTGTGCCCAAAATTTTAACTTCCATCTTCTTTGTCTTTTTGTTCGTTATTCGCAAAACAACGAACGAGTTAATTAAATTTTTTTAGTCAAGCAATAAGGCTTTCATGAGGCCTTTGGCTTCTTCCCAATTCTCGTTATTAATACAATACTTTATTCTGGGTGCTTCAATTTCTCCCTGGATTAAACCGGCATTCTTAAGCTCCTTTAGATGTTGAGAAAGAGTTGATTTAGCAATGGGCAGTACCTCAGACAAATCACCACTATAACAGCAAGACTGCTTAGATAATAACTGCATTACATAAACTCGAATAGGATGACTCAGGGCCTTAGCATACCTGGCCATTTTTTCTTGTTCAACACTGATACCTTTGTCTCCAAACATACTGTTCGTCATTACACGAACAAAGGTAGATGAAAAATAGTTGATTCCCTATTTTATTCCGTAGAGAGGTCCATAATTTTCACAGGCTCTGTAATCTGATCCTTCCTTATCTGTACCAAAGGCAGCCCAGGCTGCTGGTCTGAATACATCGTTTGTATCAACGTTATGCATGCTAACTGGAATCCTAAGCATGGATGCCAATGTAATCAGATCGGCTCCAATATGTCCGTAACTGATAGCTCCATGATTAGCACCCCAATTGGCCATTACGGTATACACATCTTTGAAAGCACCCTCACCATCAGTACGAGGAACAAACCATGTGGTTGGCCAGGTAGGATTAGTTCGCTTATCAAGTACGGCATGAATCTCATCTGGCAACTCAACTGTCCAGCCTTCAGCAATTTGCAGTACTGGTCCAATGCCCTTTACCAAATTCACACGTGACATTGTGACCGGCATTTCACCCTCTGTTTTGAATTGAGATGAATACCCTCCTCCGCGAAAATATCCACGATCGGCCTGTGGCCATTGAGTGTTATCTAAACATTTTTGGGCTTCCTCTTCACTAATCTCCCAGAATGCTTTCATGGCAGGATTTCCGTCTGCATCTCTTTGTTGAGCCGTAGCATCCAAAGTAGTAGATCCTGAATTAATCAGATGAATAATCCCATTTGAAGCTGTACCCTCTAATTCTTTTCCAGTCACTCGTTTCACTGCATCAGGACTCCAATAGGTACGAACATCAGAAAAGATCTGAGCTGTATTAGATAATAAGTGTCCAAACAACATTGGTACGGCATTCAGACTGTCATTTTCAGTAGCAAATACAAAAGCTTCTCTTATACCATTCCAATCAAAAGAAGAATTCAGGATAGCTTCCGGAAAATCGGCATTTGGCTGATAATCTGTCCATTGTCTTTGTCCTTGAAATCCACCCATTATAGCATTTCGTCCTAGTCCTTCTTCGCGATATCCCATATCTGTCAACTTAGGATTGCCTACCATTAAGTCGCGACAAATAAGGGCCATTTTAACTACGGTTTCCCATTCATGTACTTTCCTGGCCGCACCAACCTGTTTAGAAGGAGCATTGTGATCTTTTCCTTCCTTGCAATTCTCTTTTGTCCATGACAGTGCTTTGGCATATTCAACTTTATCATAAACACCTTCATCAATTCTACGGAGGATCTCTACTGACTCAACAAACTCGGTACGAACTCCCAGATAATCCTGAAAGAAATTAGTGTCGACCATTGACCCGGCAATTCCCATTGAGCTATATCCGATAGACAGATAAGACTTCCCGTTCATTTGCGCAACTGCTAGTCCGGATTTGACAAATCGCAATACTTTCTCTTTCACATCTTCAGGGATACTCATGTCTCCAGCATCCTGTACATCTCTACCATAAATGCCAAAAGTTGGAAGGCCTTTTTGGGCATATCCGGCCAGTGCTGCTGCAAGGTATACAGCGCCCGGGCGTTCTGTTCCGTTAAATCCCCAGACAGCTTTTGGGATTAATGGGTTTGTGTCCATAACCTCTGTACCATAACACCAGCATGGAGTTACTGTAAGAGAAACTCCTACACCTTCACGTTGAAACTTATCGGCACACATTGCGGCTTCAGCTACTCCTCCAATATTGGTATCTGCAATTACGCATTCAACTTTTTCTCCACTTGGAAAACGGAGATTATCCTCAATTAATTTGGCTGCTGCTTGAGCCATATTCATACACTGGTTTTCAAGAGACTCTCTAACACCACGCTCGCGTCCGTCAATGACCGGGCGAATTCCTACTTTGGGTAAAGATCCGATTAATCTGTTTGCCATGATATATTGTTATTAAAAATAAGCTATGGGTACTTTCTTGCAGATAAGGATACTATCCTTCATGCTTTTACTTTGTAGCCCCACCAGGACTTTATCAATATCAAAAATAACACATTAATAGCAGATTAAGATATGCAAATTCAAAAAAGCAATAAAAATAAGCTATAATATGTTTCACACTGAATTATTGAACGAATTTGGTGAATTCTCATATTCAAAGCAAAGAATAAAGCCTCGACTTTAAGAGATAGATAATCCGAACCACAAGTGAATATAATTTCTATTTATCAAACTTGCCTAATCGTAACGAAAACGTTACATTTGTACTAGGAGAGAAATTGACATTACATACGAATTTTGTTAAAAAGTTAAAAAACAGGAAGTTATGAAAACAATAAAAGCAAAAGATATTTTAGCGGAGCGATATGGCGAAAAAGGATCTAAGAGTCGAGAAAAATTCAGAGAAAAAGCCTATTCCTATTATTTTGGAGAGATTATAAGAAATCGCAGAAAGGAATTAAAAATGAGTCAAGAAGCACTAGCTGAGGCAGTTGGTAAAAAACGCCCTTATATCTCACGAATTGAAAATGGAGAGGATATAAAGATCTCAAATCTTTTATTGGTCGCAAATGCTCTGGATCTCTCTGTTCAATTAATTGCGAGATAAAGGCACACAAGCCAAAAGTTTAATAGGAAAACATAAGCAATGAGTAGACAAAAACTATAATGAAACTATTCTTTAATGTTAGTCTCTTTCTTTTCTTAGTTGTTCCAGCCGTTGGTCCTGGTCACATTCGAGTTGATGATTAGAAAATCATTAGATTTGGAATATGTTAGATAGAGACAAGAATATTGCCAATATGATTCGTATGAGAATCAGTCAGATAGATCCTCAAGCCGAGGTAGCACTCTATGGCTCTCGAGCAAGAGGGGATGCAAAAAAGACATCTGATTGGGATATTCTAATCTTAACGGGCTATCATACAGATCTAAAGCAAGAAGGTGTTTTCAGAGATCATCTTTATGATTTAGAACTTGAAACAGGCGAATCTTTTTCTGTATTTCAGAAGGTTGAATACACTTTTCTATTCCTTCATGCACAAAATCCCTTCGTTCGTTAATTGCATTTTGATTTAAGGTTGATAATGTTGTTTTTTGTTCTAACAAGAATCCAGCGACAAGCTCTATGAAAAAACAAACAATCCTTATAATCCATATTTTATCGTGGGTCGTTCTTGGAGTATTTATGTTTTTAAATAAATGGATAGGTACATTTATACCACCATATCAAGAAATGATACTTTTTAAGGATTTCATCAATATGGTGGCTCCCCATATTATCGTTCGTGCAATATTTTACATAATCATTTTCTATTTGTTCTATTTTCTTAAACCAAAGATATTTGCCGAAAGAAATTATGGATATAAAACTGGGGCTATTCTACTCTTAACCATTATCTCTATTGCTTTGTATTTATATTTGAATAGTGGAGGTAAGGAATTGCAGGCTGTGGTGACTTTCATAAGATTTTATTCGGCCAATCTTCTCACAGCAATTCTAGGAAGCCTATTCAGGTTTGCAATTGATTGGATTAAATTAAAAATCAAATCTGAGGAACTACAGAAACAGAATTTGCAGGGTGAATTAAATCTACTTAAAAATCAAATTAGTCCTCATTTTTTCTTCAATACCCTAAATAACATAGACAGTTTGATCAAAAGTAATGCAGAAAAAGCCTCTGAGACTCTCGTGAAACTCTCTGAGATTATGAGGTATATGATATATGACACTAAGGTAAATAAGGTATCCTTGGCTAGTGAAATAAAGCATATTGAGAACTATATTGAACTTCAGGCAATACAATATGCCAATAAGAATCTGGTATCATTAACTGTTAAGGGTGCACCAGAGAATATTTCAATTGCACCGATTATGTTTGTCTCTTTTGTAGAAAACGCTTTTAAACACTGTACTGACAAAGAAATTGATGATGCCATACAATTTCAATTCTCAATTGAGGGTGATATTGTAACTTTCGAATCAAGAAATCTGGCGGATAAAACTAAACTGATAACTAAAGATGATTCCAGCGGTGTTGGATTGGATATTATCAAGAGAAGACTTGAATTGATATATCCTGAAAAGCATAAACTGGAAATTAAGGAAGAGGATGATAGCTTTAAGGTTTTCCTAAGAATTACCACGAATGACAATTAATTGCATAGTAATTGACGATACACCTCTTGCCATCGAGAAGCTGGAAAGGTTCATAGGCGAGGTTCCTTTATTAAATTTATTGGGATCATTCACTAATGGAATTGAAGCTCTTTCTTTTATGAAAACTCAGCAAGTGGATTTGGTTTTTCTGGATATCCAAATGGAGGTGTTTACGGGCTTGCAGTTTTTGGAGTCATTAGCAAAGCACCCGAAGATAATTATTGTTTCGGCATACAGCGAATATGCGGTTAAAGGCTTCGACTATTCTGTAACTGATTATCTTTTAAAACCCTATTCATTCGAAAGGTTCTTAAAAGCCGTCGATTAAGTTCAGAATGATACTAATGGTGATCTACCCAGAGAATATATGTTTGTGAAGACAGAATATCGTATGGAGCGCATTGATTTTTCTGATATTCTATACGTTGAAGGACAGGGGGGCTACTTGAAAATTGTTTCCTCACAATCTAAAATAATGACTTTGCAGAGTTTCAAGAATCTTGAATGTAGATTGCCAAGAAGCAAGTTTATGCGAGTGCATAAATCTTATGTTGTTTCATTAGACAAAATAGATAGCATAGAACGAAATAAAATCAGGATTGGTGAACAAATGATTCCCATAGGGATGAGCTATCGGGATCAATTCTTCAAAGACTTGAAATCCAAGGAATAAGAATTACGAACCCTAAATTTATTTGAAATGAAAATAATAATATCTCTTTCATTAATGGGACTCCTATGTCTGCTATGTACATGCACTGGACAGGAATCGCCGAAGACTTGTATACTAAGTGGGGAAATTGTAGATCACAAAATAGATACAATACTATTAACAAAAGGATTAGAGTTTGATACAGGACTAGAAATCAAAATACCTGTAAATAACAATTCTTTTACCTATGAGCTAAATATTTCTGAATGTGAAGCTTATGCGTTAGTTTTTCCTGATGAACCTTTTTATCAAAATCTGTTTTTTCCAGATGGGGGCCTCATTGAATTTAAACTTCACACTATGCTAAGAGCAAGTGAAAATAAGATATCAGGAGGCAAACTTAATCAGATGTATTACTCTCGATACAATCAATTTTTAGACGATTTCAATACAAAGTGTCAGCCCTACAATGACTCCATTGATGTTTTACTCAAGGAGGGTAATTATTTCACAGACTCAACCAACCTTCAGACTACTCCAAAAGCAACAGCTCTGAGAGAGCAAAGTTTCAAGATTATGGAAGAAATATCCGCCTGGCGATATGATTATGAGGGATTTGAATACTCTGTTCCTGCATATTATTGGTTCATAATAAATATCCAGGATCCAAGTAATGAGAATCCCAATATCAATCAGTTAAAAAAGGACTATTCTATTTTTCTTAAAAAACACTCTGATCATCCATATAACAGCATTGTTGAAAATTTGCTTGATGGATTAGACAATATAAAAATTGGTGGAACATTTATTGACTTCACCCTGCCAGATATTGAAGGAAATCAGATAAGATTGTCTGACGAAATTAAGAGTAAAATCGCATTGATCGATCTATGGGCAAGTTGGTGTGGCCCATGTATTGAAAATTCAAGAACCATGATTCCCATATTCAAAGAATTTGTGGGTAAAGGTTTTACCATTGTTGGAGTTGCCGGTGAGTTTAATAATACAGATGCTTTGAGAAAAAGGATGGCGAAAGAAAAATTTCCTTGGATTAATTTGGTTGAGTTGAACAATCAGAACGGTATCTGGGATAAATATGGAGTTTCTAACTCCGGAGGTGGAACTATCCTGGTTGATGAGAAGGGAGAGATCCTCGCCATTAATCCAACGGCATCAGAGGTTAAGAAGTTACTCATCGAGTTACTATAAATCCAAAGTCATGATAAAGAATATTATAAAGACATCCATTTTTACCAGTATCGTTTTACTATTCGTTCAGTGCTTTGCAAAGAATATTGAGAACGATGTCGAAACGATTAATATCGATATTGACAAATCTGTGTTGGTAAATGAAACAGATATAATTAAAAGTATTCGGATTTTACGAGTTGAGGAGGATACAACAGCACATTTACAGTGGATTATGAAGCTACAAGGGGCTGCCGATGAGCTCTATATTCTTAATAAGATTATGGCTGGAGAGCAGATATTTAAACTTGACTCAAAGGGGCAGATAAAAGGAGTTTTATCCAACAATGGCGAGGGACCAGGAGAATACATCAATATGGTTGATTTTGATATTGATCCAATTAATAGAGATATCTGGATTGTTGATTCGGGCAAAAAGGCTTTACACATTTACACTCAGGATTTCATTTTTAAAGAAACCCGAACTTTTAGGCTTGATACTGTTCAAGAGGTTTTGTTGTCTTTCGCACCCTGGAGCTCCAATGAATTAGTGATTCAACGAAATACGAACCTATATTTTGAGGGTTACAACTTCAAAATTGCACTTGTCGACAGAGAGGGGGGATTATTGCAAAAATATATCCCATTTGATGAACCTGTAATTGGAGGAGGTGGTAGCCATTTTCGACTTCAGCGTTTTGAAGAATTTGTAGACTTCATGCCCAGGTTCTCTGATGAAATTTTCAGAATCGAAAAGGATTCTTGTTATAAGAAGTATAACATTGCCTTCGACAAACCGGTTATTTCAATCGGAACTAAGAATCCCTCTTTCGATCTGATGGGCGAAGTTTTCAATCAATCTTTCTATGAAAGTAGCAACTTGATAATGATAAAATATATTTATAATCAGGAGGTTTTTGAGTCATTTTATAACAAAAAGGATAAAACTGTTACAACAATTAAAACATATCAAAAGAAAGTAGGACAGGAGTTTATGGGTTTAAATAGGAATGTCATTGGATTCCTTGATGAGCAATTAGTTTATTCAACTACTGGGCTTGATCTAAAGAATGTAATTCAAGAGCTTGATCCAGAGGGAGAGAAACTATTGAACAGGGATACTCTCACTTCTGAAAAAGTTGAAAATGACGGTGTTTCCTATTTGCTGTTTATTAGCTTTTAATCTTTAGTTATTGATGGCAAGATTTACAAACTTCAGTGGAAGTCACTTCATCGAAATAATCCGAGCTTTCAAAGAATTGTTTACGTGGAGACGACGGGAGAAATGTCGAACCTTTTTTGGGAGGATTTGGCCAAACTGTCTGCACTGATTGGGATTTTGGAAGGGTGAGAGGCAATTGTCAATATGACACGATTTTATCGAGATGATGGTTAAACTGCAATAAGAAATGAATTACTGTTGAATCATTGAACTATTGTCCACAGACAGCAATATTTTATCGATTTTAAAAAAGTATTTGGCAAAGAATTTGAGGATATAGCAAGAATTCATTCTGAGAGATTCCTATTTGGTTAACTGAGTGAAAAAGTTTTCCATCTGAACATCCTTCTGGTGGACCAGCTACATAAATCCAGATCTGGATTAATTACTTCTATACTACCGTTGAACTGGTTGAATTAGTTTAGTTTAATGAAGGTTGAGGAATAGGTTTTATCATTCCCTTGTACCTGTAGAATATACTTTCCATTTGTCAGATCGGCCGTAGGTATTTTAATATCAGCGATCAATGTGTTGGTCTTGATAGATTTCATAATGCGACCGTTCATATCCAAAATATTGACAGTAACGACTTGAATTAAAGATGGATTCGAAATATGAATCTCATTAGCACAGGGATTTGGGTAGAGGGTGAAATTAAATTGATGTTTGATTGGATCAGTAGATAGAGAATTATTTGTTTTAATCGTATATATACTACCATAAACATCAATAACAAATAGATCTTCACCCGAACAACAGATGGTACTGGCATCTGTGCCCTCTGGCAATGAAAATTTTTGGATCCATGTCACACCAAAATCATACGAAGTGAGAATGGAGTCACCAGACAAAGCATGCAATACCCCTTGATCATCAACAGTTTGATACCTATACCCATCTTCAATCTCCCAGTTCATCCCATTATCATTTGATAAAAACACTTTATATCCATTTAAGAATGATTGTCCAAATAATAACCCATCTAACATTGTTAATGACCTCAAATGGCCCAAATGCGTTGTACTAGTATGTTCCCAATTGAATCCAAAATCCTGAGACTTAAACAATTCACCATCACCATAGGCATAACACTTTTCCGGTAGTGCTAAAAGAGACTCCCTTGCTAGCATACACAAAAAGATAATCTCCATATACACACGCAGAAGTTCCAAACCTTGCATTTTTTAAACGAACCGGAACTAATTTCAAAAGTTGATTACGCAGTTTGGATATTTTGCATCTTTATCGGTAATGCAATTCAAATAATAATGATCAGAGACCCAAGAAAGACCTGAGATCTAATTATCGGCAGCAATAGTGTTTTGATGCCAAAATATAGTTTTGTATATTTGATCAAGCAAATGAAATACAATCGCACAAAATAAACTCCATATTGAACGCATAAAGCGTAAATTTCAATCGGAACTTACATTTTCGCGCTCTGACTTGTTGGAGTTCTATAGTTCTCTTGAACCAGAAGTGAAAAAGACTACTGTCAATTGGAGGATATACAAACTTGTACAAGAAGGGGTCTTAAATAGAATAGGACGAGGAAAATATTCTCTCGGTAAGGGACATACCTACATCCCCGAAATATCAAATAAACTAAACTCCTTGTATAAAAAGATAAAATCCGATTTTCCTTTTTTAACAGTTTGTCTTTGGAATACTTTGGTGCTTAACGAATTCATGCTTCACCAACCTGGTAGATATTACCAATTAATTGAAGTTGATAAGGATGCCATGGAAAGTGTCTTCTATTACTTGAAGGACAGAGACTATACCGTTTTTATGGAGCCTTCAGAGCAATTAATTAGACGATATATGATTGATGAAAAAGAGGCATGGATCGTAAAATCACTTGTTTCAGAAGCCCCAATTCAACTTGTTGATGGAATTCCTACCGTTACAATAGAGAAGTTACTTGTTGATATATTCTGTGATTCAGTGATATTTAATGCTCAACAAGGATCTGAAATGAATCAGATTTTTAATGAGGCATTTGAAAAGTACACAATTAGCGAAAGTAAAATGTTACGCTATGCTAGCAGAAGAAGGAAAAAAGAGGAATTAGATAATTATTTAAATGAAACGTCTAAATATCGGCAGCATATATGATTTACTGCCATTAATTTGAAATGATTAGTAAAGACTCATTACATATAGATTGGATTACCAAAGTATCATCAGCAAACAGAAAGGCTGATAAAATACTTATAGAGAAGGTTATTAGAGCCCTAATGCTTTTAGAGGGCTTGGTGAAGCAGAATTTGGATTTTATTTTCAAGGGAGGTACTGCCTTAATGCTACTTCTAGATTCTTCAAAAAGGCTTTCCATAGATATTGACATTGTTATTGAAAAAGAACCTGAAAATTTGGAAGAGATTTTTAAAGCCTTGCTTGAAGAACAAGGTTTTACAGGGTTTAAACTTCAGGAGCGCAACACCTCAACAAGTATTCATAAAACTCATTACAAGTTTTTTTATCAGCCTGTCCATAAAACCCAGCATGCTGAGGAAAGTATTTTGCTCGATATCTTATTTGAAAAAGTAGGGTATACTAAAATTATCGAGGTTCCTGTCAACTCCAAGTTCATACTTTCAAAAGGAGATCCAATTCATGTAAGAGCACCTTCTGTAGAAGATATTTTGGGAGATAAATTAACAGCTTACGCTCCCAATACTACCGGAATCCCATATTTCAAGGGAGAAAAAAGTATGAGCATGGAAATCATGAAGCAACTTTATGACATAGGTAACCTGGTGGACATTGCAGAAGATGGTGCACTTGTTAAACAGACTTTTGAGAATTTTGTATCCACGGAACTTACATATAGAAATCTATCAAAATTAACAATTGGGGATGTGCTGGATGATATCTACCTTACCTCTCTTTGCTTGGTAAGTAGGGGTGCCGATGGGAAAGGTGATTTTAACCATTTACAAACAGGCATTCAACGTGTTTCTAGATTTATTTTCTCAGAGTCATTTCATATTGATAGAGCAATCACTTTTGCCTCAAAGGCTGCATACGTTTCTACTCTGATCAAATTCAATCATACTAAAATTGAAAAATTTGAAAATCCAGCAATCATGAAGGATTGGATAATTGGAGAACCTTATTGGCCAAGACTAAATCGATTGAAGAAGTTTAATCCGGAGGCTTTCTTCTATTGGCACAAAATATTTGAATTAACTAAAGAAAATGGGGAAGACCAACTGCCGCTTGTTTAAGCTATTAAGATATTAACGCTCTTAAATTTGCGCCCCTACCAGAACTTTCACTACAGCGTAAGGTCAAGATAAACAGTTGGTTATAAATTGGAGCATCAGAAAATAGATGAGAATTAGCTATAATTTGTTTACACAAATATATTTGTCTTTTTCAATACAAATGCTTAGTTCGTGAATTCAGAAAATCGCGGCAATGTAGATCTTACCAAGACACGTGTCAATTTAGAAATGCGTTAAAAACACCATTTTCAAATCTAATAGTATCAGGACTCGTGTTATCAGTCATTCTCAAAACAATCTATAACAACATGCTGAATATCATTGACAATCCTCAGAGGAAATATTACATTTATGCAGAACGACTGATAGAACACTTATAGGTTAGCATTAATAATAAATTATGAACAATACAACTCTAGGATTTTTTATTGGAATAACATTGTGTTTTTGCATTTGGTTTCTAAACTCCGTAGTTAATTCTAAAGAAACTATTACAGAAAACACTGCTTTTATTACTATAATAAATAAATCTGATTTTAACATTAAGAAAGCATTACTAGAACACGGTTGTGGAGAGTTGACAGTGTCAGATATTGGAATTGGTAAAACTGGAAGGCATTCAGCTTTAGGATATAAAACGATAGATGAGTTTAAGAAAATAAATAGTAATTTTAACAATGTGGCCTAGCTTAACTCAGCGTCCATCTTTTGGGGGTAAGTCCAGTATTGTTGAGTAACGTGGATGGGCATCTAACGGATCAGAATATGGCAGCATAATGGAAATGCATGTTCTTTGACTATCCGAACCATTTAGTTAGTACTGGGGAACCATTGGCCTCCGGCCAATGAGTTCTCTGGTACTAATTCTCAACGGATAGAATGTTTTTCAGCATTTAAGATTTAGTATGTTTTAGAAAATGACCTAACTATTATTAGTAATTTCAGTACCAGCTAAACAGTTAAGGTTCATTCTCTATTTATTTAACGTTTTCTTATTTTGAACAATACAACATATGGATTGTCATTTTCACTAACCTTTAAGTTTTTATACTGACCACTGGATTTCTGATATTTAATAAGTTGTGTTGGTTCAACCATTCCATAAAATGTCCCATCAGGTTTAACTCCCCAAATCTTACAATCTGGCATTAGATTAGCATCAATACAATCGTTAAGACAAAAGACTTTCTTACTCTTATTTGAACGAATGTAAGTCAAAATCCTGTCTTCAATGCGTGTAATAATTATTAGAAAATCATCAGTTCTGAATAAGCTGTATGGAAGTCCTCCACGATTTCCTTGCTTAATGTGATACCACAGATCAGGAGATGTAAGTGTTTCTAACTCCTTTGATGAGAATTGATATTTTCCATAATCCAAACTGTACCTAACTCTTTCCTTTCCTTCAAATAGTTGATAGATATTATAATTCCATGGAGCAACAAAGAAAACTTCATCATTTTCAATACTGACTGGACTATATAATGATTGAACTGTTTTATTGCTGGGTAAACGAATGCCTAGATGCTCCTTTTTTGTAAACCCCTTATCGCATAGTGTATAAGGAACAACACTTATAACTCCTTGAGAACTTGTACTTACAGCGTTATGGTAGATAAGGAAAGAATCACGATTGATATTGTCAATATCCAAGATATATTCATCAACAAGTCTTTTAGACCGTAGGTGATTAAGATCTAGGTCGTAAAAGTGGATTGCTCGTTTCCTTTGATCATATAAAAAAATAACAGAATCTTCTTTGATTATTGTAAAAGCAAACGGATCTGAAATTTCACCCGGTCCTTTCCCCTTGATTGTTTTGGTAATGAAGTCTCCTCTTTTATCAAAAACAAAGAATGATTCACTCCTTAAATTATCAAGAATATAAAATCGATTATTAAAATATCGTGCCTTGGATACGTAACCTAGCAGGCTGGTTTGAGAAGTTTCAAGAGGAAAAACATCATCTAAACTAATTTTCAATAAATCACGATCCTTATCGTCAACATCAATTTTTATAACTTCTGGATATTGACTTGGTTCGGACTTCTTGGAAGTACATGCTTGCAACATGGTGAACAATACAAGGGTAATAATAACAGCTAAAGAAGGTGTTCTCATATCTATATAACATTTATGTTTAGGTCTTGAGTCTGATGTGAAGAGATGGTGTTTAAAGTTGAATTGTATTGTACTCGATTTCTCATAAAGTTAAGGTTATTATTACTTCATTCAAAAATCCAAAATTAAGGTTCATTTTTCTATTTATTAACGTTTTCTAATTTTGAAGAATACAACATAAGGATTTTCCCTTTCACTAACCTTTGATTAACAAATTAGTTAATAGTCTCAATGTGTTATAACCATCTGCTTTATTTCCTGATTATTACCTGCAATGAATGTGTATCTTGAAATTGGTCTAAAACCATTTTATTAGTACATTTGAAAGAGAGAGTCAAACGAAACCTTACTGAATCAAATCTTTTATATCATGCAGAGAACTATCTTTTTTTTACTTGCTTTTACAATCACAGGATTTCTTTTCCAAAGCTGCTCTGGAGATAAATCGGATATTGGAGCTCCTGTAATTATTGACATTAGCAAGGGATTGGAACAGAATAAAAACATCAAACTTAGTGACGTTGTTACCGATGTAGAGCTTATTGTTTTAGAGCCAAGGATGGAAACTTATATAACTAATGTCAGTTCCCTTTCTATTGGTGAGAAATACATTATGGTGTCAGATAATGTTGAAGACAGAATAATACTATTTACTAAGGATGGGAAGTTTGTTAGACACATTGGTAGAAAAGGTAAAGGACCGGGTGAATTTCATCATGCCAGCGAGGTGGTAATGGACGCTAAAGATCGGTTTGTTTTTATTGTGGACGGAGTACGACAGAAGATAATCAAATACAACACCAACGGGGAATTTATAAAAGAACAAAATACTAGTGAGATTATTCCAGCTAGATTTGCCACTGACATCAGATTCATTTCAGACGATCATTTCCTTGTCCTTTGCAAAAAACCAAATAATCAGATTGATGAATTTCACAGCTTGGTACTTCTTGATTTAGATGTTAATATGATTAGAAAAATTCTTCCTAACAATAATCACCTTAATAAGTCCTCTACTGCAACCATTAATCAGGGTTCTGAAAGATTCTACTTTTGGGAATCAAGTATCGACACAGTGTACACAATCACTCCTGATGGAGAGGTCATCCCAACCAATATTGTTGACGTGCCATCCAACAAGGAATCGTTTAAAGTTTTCAGCGTCAATGAGTATGGTGGTTTTTTATTTGTTGAAGGGATGAATGGTCAAGAGCGGATCAATGTTGCTTATGATAAGAAAAATGATGAAGTGTTTAGTCTTAGTCATCAAACAACCTGCGATACCTCAAAAATATTTATTACACCAACAATGGAAAATGATTTGTTTGGCATTGAACCTGTATTTATTCATAGCTACAATAAAGAGCTGAAAAAATACGTAGGGTTGGTTACTCTTGATGTAATAGGTCAATTTTACGACTTGGAATGTCTGAAGAAGAAGGAAGTAATTCTACCAAAAATTAGAGATGAACTTGTTGAGTTAATTGAGGATGAAGAAAACTCAAACAATTTGATTCTGGTTTTACTTGAACCTCAAAAAAGTAAAAGATAACAGCTAGTCAGCAGGCTTGGGAATTTAGAGTATGGAGTGTAGGAGTAGAACTAACCATAGAAGTGGAACAATTTTGGAAGACACCAAGCTTCCTTCCCATGCGTGTATCCTCGTGTTCTTTAAAGTTCGAGATGATCTTTAAATCTGAATAATTTGATGGTTTCATTCTTCCAAAAATTTGTGTTCATTTCCAAGCATGAACGTTGCGGAATTTGAGAAAACTTACATATCGTGCTGATGAAGTTTCTACAGAAAACGTGATTTATAAATATTGACTATGAAACTCGAATCCAGCCTCCACCTAATCCCATTCTTATTTATCATCAATGGTTTATCACCAGTCTTCAGGTGAAGCTGGAATTTTGTGAAGAATAGTAATTTGGGATACAATTCGGGGGGTACAGAAAAGGGGTGCAATTGAGGGGTTCAAAAAAACAAAACCAGCTAGTAATTAGCTGGTTAGGTAATTGTATTAGTAGCCCCACCAGGACTCGAACCTGAATCTGAAGTTTAGGAAACTTCTGTTCTATCCCTTGAACTATGGGGCCAATTGTGGATGCGAAAGTACAAAAAAACATTAAATCTTTTTTATTTACCTTCGCCGGTCAAGAATTGATTAACCAAAAATTGTATTTGTTATGATTAAAAGAAGCTTTTTCTTACTCGGTGCTATATTCCTTATAGTTGGATGTGTTGATTATGGGAGTTATGTGAAGACGGATATTGATATCAATTTTCCAATAAATCTGGATGTAGTTGTTGAAAATCCTGGTATGAAATCTTCACCAGCCCCTTTTGATGTTACAAAGTCTGTTAACCTGGCTGGAGATGCAGCTTTAGCTAATTATGTTGATAATATTCGTGGAATTGTGGTGAATGATCTTACTGCAACTGTTACGGGTTTAGACCAAAATGTTGTACTCACAAATGCAACTCTTACTATTTCTGGAAATGATCAATCAGTAAGCTGGGATTTTGAAAATATTTCAATTACTAATGATGTTATCTTGGAACTGCCCAATGATAATCAAGAATTCGATACTTTATCAACTATGCTGAGTGCTCTTGGCGATGTGGAGGTGCAATTCGCAGGCTTCTCAGATACAAGTGACATTCAATACACTCTGGCAGTAGTGTTAAATACTACTGTTACAGTTGGTTTGTAGGCGTTAACAGCCTCTTAAGGATTATTGGATTTGCACCCGGGTGGCCTGAGTAGTTTCATTAGTTACCAAACGGCAAATATATATGCCGGGAACTCTATTGTTACCCGCTGCTGCTCCATCCCAAACAATTGTTTGTTCACCTTTCAAGAAGATGCCTTCGTGTATCTTTTTCACCAGTTTGCCACTAATATTGAAGATGAGTAACTGGCCTTCCTGATCAGATTTAAGACTTATTTTAATATTTACCTGGCCAATAGCAGGATTTGGATAAGCTAACAATTGGGATGCTGTTAAAACATGATCATTTGATCCGGTAGCAGAGGCAAGATTAATTCTCCACATAGAGCGACCGAAAGTTGCAGCCACCAGAGTACGGGTGGGTCGGTGTATATTCAGATCAAGAACTGGTGCATTGGGCATGCCCAGACCCATTAATTCCCAGTAGTTGCCACCATCGCGACTTACGAAAACTCCACCATCAGTTGCAATATAATAGGTGTCTGGAATGTCAGGATCAATCTGTATGTTACCAACAGGAAAATCAGGCAGATTACCTGAGATATCTGTCCAGCTTGCACCTAAATTTGTTGTTTTAAACACATGCGGGAGATAATCATAATAACGTATGCCTGAAAAGGTTACATAAGCGGTATTTTCTTCAAATGGATCTGCCGCCACACAGCTCACCCAACGTACAGGTAGATTGTCTGAAATTTTTGTCCAGTTAGAATAACCACTCCCCTCGGGGTTGACCCACACGTTACCATCGTCTGTTCCTGCATAGATAATATTACTGTTTTTAGGTGAAACAGCCAGAGTTGTTATTGTTCCGTAATTCCAGGGTGGCTGATCACCATTAGTGAGGTCATTACTAATTCTCGACCATGATGCTGCTCTTGTTGTTGATTTATATACACGGTGTGAACCCAGATAAATAGTTTTGGGATCATTAGGATCGAGAACATAAGGTGTTTTCCAGTTGTAGCGATCTCTGCTCGCTGGTTTGGCTCCGGTAAACCTATCTCCTCCATTTATTGATCGTCGGAATCCTCCTCGCTGAGAGGCTGCATACATATACTTGGGGTTGCTGGGGTCAACTCTTACAATGAAACCATCTCCTCCATTAATACTCTCCCAAGCCATTGGGTCACCATCTTCTGAGCGCTGTGTGCCCCGATCCTGAGTCCCTCCCATGATATCAGCGGGATCGTGGTAATTTACTTCACAGGTATAAAACTGAGTGATGGGCAGGGTCATTACCTTGGTCATGCGTTCGGAGCCATCTGTTGAGATATAAACACCACCATCATTGCCAATTATAACAAGCTGATTGTTAGTTGGATGCACATATACTGCGTGCTGATCCACCCAGAAGCCGGAACTACTTACATTAGACCACGACTGAGCCCCATCTGAAGAGTAATGCATATATACTCCCATCGACCAAAGAATGTCAGGATTTGTTGGATCAACATGCACTTTCCCTTCCCAGTAGTTACCTTGTATATTTGAGTTGGTAGCAGCCCATGTATCTCCACCATCGGTGGTCTTGAACAGATCAATCCAGTTTCGGTTCTTATCTGAATAGTGGGCGTAAATGATATTGGGCTGAGATGTACACATTCCCAATCCAATACGACTAATATCTCCACTCGGCAATCCATTGGTAAGCTGATTCCAGGTATCACCACCATCAATACTACGATATAATCCACTTGTAGGTCCACCATATGATCGATGTGTTGCATAGCGTACTCTTTCCCACATAGTTGCATATACAATATCTGGGTTAGTTGGGTGAATCACCAGGTCAATTCCTCCGGTTGAATCTGAAATATATAGAACATTTTCCCAGGTTTCACCGCCATCAAGAGTTCTGTAAATACCACGTTCCGGATTGTTAGAAAAGAGATTTCCCATACATGCAACAAATACCTTGTCGGGGTTAGTAGGATCAATCTCCACTTTTCCAATGCCCCCTGCATTCTGAAGTCCTACATGAGTAAAACTGGCCCCCTCATCAACAGACTTATAAACTCCGTAGCCATCGTAAGTGATAGAGCCATTTCCTCCATTTGGCTCACCGGTTCCTACATATAAAATTCGTTTATCGGTATTTGCAACAGCCATATCTCCTATTGACAATGTTTCATATCCGTCAAAAATCTGACTCCATTCTCTACCCTGATCAATGCTTTTATAAATCCCACCGGATGCAGCACAGGCGTAAATGGTATTGGGATCACCAGGATGCATTTCCACGTCAGAAATTCTTCCTCCTACATTCATCGGACCTGCAAACTCCCATTCTTCTCCTCCTGATTTCATTTGTTTTAACTGTTCCTGAACTGCAATAGCTTGCTGACGAGAAGCGTCATAAGCTTCAGGGTTCAGATGTCCGTAAGGAAATACATGTTGAGCCAGAAGCCAATCATTAGGGATATATGCTTCTTTGATAACTTGATCATTATCACGCAATGAAGGGATAATGGCAATAAGGCATACGGCTGCAGTGATTGCAATTATTCGAAGAGTTTTCAGAAGTTTCATAGCCACAGAATTGGTTTGTACGGCAAGTTAAGAAATTCCTGATTACCCAAATACTGCCTTCAAAACCTTGAAAGATTTGATCTCACCCATGCCTTCAAGGTGGAGACTGTAAAAATCAAGTAGTTTTTCGATAAGCAAATTACGCTTTACGCGGGTAATAGTTAATGCTCCTAATTGATCTCCCGGAGTCTTCATCAGTTGGATCAGATACCTGCTTAGTTCAGGATCCATTCGCATGTTATGAATAGGACGAGTAATGCTGAACGAGCCTGTTTCAAGGTTGAGCCAATAATCTCCTTCAGTATTTGGCAAATTGGGCCGGAATCCCAAGAAGCGGGTGAGATTTGCTAAAAAGTGCAGGTGAAAAAGTGAAGCCCCTTCGTCAATAATGTCATATAACTGAATACTATTGAGGAGATAGTCAAACAGAGGAGGATTGGATTCATTTTCGCGGATACATCGATATAATACTTCTGCAAGAAAGAGAGATACTGAATTCTTAATAGGATCAGACATGATTCCCTGAAGTGGCACTATAGGGTGGGCTTCACGGATTTGTTGCAGATCTCTGTTTTCTTTGTAATAGAGCTCCATGTCAAGTAGAGCAAGAGGGTGATACAGACTTATCTTTCGATTTTTTCGCTGTCCTCTGGCTCCTTTTACAATCACTGATTGTCGGCCGTATAAATCAGTGTACAGGTGAACAATAATGCTTGTATCACCGTATTTAATGTGATGCAAAACAATAGCCCTGATTTTCTGAATCATGATTATCTGATAAAGAGGATTTTAGCAACTGATTTTTGGCTTGCTGTGTTTGTTGATGAAAACACCATATAAACTCCGCTATGCACTCGTTGCCCTTGTAAATCCTTTCCATGCCAAATTGCTTGTCCGCCCAGACTCTCTGTTTCAAACACCAGATTTCCGTTTATATCTGTTACTTTGACAATGGAATTGGCGGCCAACCCACGGATTGTTATCGGACCTTGATAATCTGGTCTTACAGGATTTGGGAAGGAATAGACTTGCTCATTTGCTTGCTGATCGCTAATGGCATCTCCCCGGTAGCTAACAATTCCGCCTTCAGTACCAAAATATACTTCCCCGGTTTTATGATCAATGGCGATAGAGAATATGTTATTGGATAATAATGGTGAGTTCAGCACATTAAAGCTTCTGATCAATTTATTGCCCTCTGAGTTTGTTAGAAATACGCCTGAATTGCGGGTTCCGAACCATTTTCTATTGGCGCCGTCAACAGCAATGGCTGTAACAGTTTCTGTCTCAAGAAGTGCATGGTAGAGTCCATCACCCTCGTCAACGCTGGGTTGACTACAATAAAAGCGCGAAGGATAGTCCTCAAATACTCTCGAAGGAGAATAAAAGACAGCTACACCACTGGAGGTACCAAGCCAAAGTCGGTTTTCAAGATCTACGGCCATGGAATGGATATCATTAATGACTTTGATGTTATTCTGGGGCCACAAGGCCCTCACAATTACGACCTCCTGCTTGTCGTCTGATTCGTCATCCAGATCATTCCCATTGTAAAAGGCTAACAAGCCGTATCCTTTAGGAAGCTGAACCCATTTGACATCTCCTGCAGTAATTACCATTCTGCCGCTAAAAGCTTCACCCAGTAAAACTCCATACGGAAAACTTTTCCAGCTTCCATCTGGTTTTCTCACTGATACAGGAGAAGGTACACTGCTATTGCTTACCCATAGGTTGTTTTGTGAATCGAATGCCATCCCTCCAATCCTGATATATGGTTTTCCCGGAAAAATACTGCTTAAGGCTCCTTCGGTATTTGTTTCGTTATGGAGGGTGACAAATTCCCCGCTATTAAATTCCAACAATCCGGAACCCCAGGATGCTGCAAATACCTGATTAGCGTTTGCCGGATTGGCCACTACGCGTACAATATCACGAATTCCTTCAAGTTCAGGTAAGCTTTTTGGATTGAATGTTTTCCATATGCCATCAATCCGTGCAGATACACCAGAATAGTTCCAAACATTATTCCACGCACCATCGTAACCTCCACTAGCTGACCATAATTGATCTCCTGCAAGGGTTAGGTCAAAAGCTTTTCGATCCCAGGGGCCATCCGGACGAATACGATCGAACTCTTCCCTGTCGGATGTTTTAATTAGTCCATATAATTCATCTGCTATCCATAAAATTCCGCTTTCATCTATTAGAGCATCAGCAGCTCTCAAATAATCAAATCCGTATGTATTTAAATGCCAGATCCGCTCTCCTTCCGGACTATGTAAATTGAGTTGAAATTCGCTGGTAGTAAGCAGATTACCTTGGTTGAAATGTAATTCCCGAATGTCTTTGTATGACCATGGAAAAGCTGTCCAGTGATGGCCATTATAGGTGAAAATTGAATCCTTCTGGTTATTAGCAGAGCGATGAGCTGCAAAAAGAATACCGTCTTGAGTAGCAATCTGACTGTAGGAATCAGTTGAATAGGGGAGACCGGCAACGTTCTCCCAGAAACGATAGTTTTCGAGATTTGGATGCCGAACAAAAGCTTTTCTGATTCCGTTTGCTGTAGCTGCAAAGATCGAATCATAATTAAAAATCACTGTTTCATAAACTTCGAGGGGGTCACCATTTTCCCCGATATTATAGGTAGTGGATATTTCTCCCTTGATCAGATTGATGATGACAATCCCAAATCCGCATGATACAAAAGCCTGATCTTCATGAATACTGATGCTATTGATCAGCTTGCTTCCTGTCATTCGTTTGTGCTTGATATCGGGAATATTAATTACTTCATTCCTGTTGATAATCAAGTCTATGTTTGAATCTGAATATCCGATAATCAATGTTCTGTGTTCGGCACTATATTCCATTGTGCTGATACTAACTCCGCTCAAACCATTGACTTTTGACCACTTTTTGATTAAATATGATTCGGTATTATATTCAAATAAGCCACTTTGGGTAGCACAATAAACAATTGATTTGGCTTTTATCACCTTAACTGCATTACCAAAAGGTAAGTGTTCATTCCATTGTCCGATGACAGATTGGGAATGTGCATTCAGGGAGAGTATCAGAGATACTATAATGAGAAGAAATCTTGTCACAAAAAAGCTTTTTATATTTGAATATAACTTTAAAACAGACAATTTATTTTGCCTGGTGATGATCATTCATTCTTATCGAGTAAAAACAAGGCTAGTTTTTTTACGGCCCTACCGCGATGAGAGATAGAATTCTTTAGAGATGCTTCCATTTCGGCAAAGCTTTGATTGTGTTCAATGGGCTGAAAGACAGGGTCGTAGCCAAAGCCATCAATACCATGCTTCTCATTGAGAATTATGCCTTCAACAGATCCTTCAAAGAGATACTCTGCATCATCAAGAATCAGTGCTATAGCAGTTCTGAAGCTTGCTTTTCGCTTTGAATTTTCTCCCAGAGCATCAAGCAGTTTATTCATATTATCATCGAAAGATGCATTTTCTCCGGCATATCTGGCAGAATAAACACCAGGAGCTCCTTCAAGAGCTTCAACTTCTAGTCCGGTATCATCTGCGAAGCAATTAAGTTGTGTACGGCTATGAACAAAGCGAGCTTTTTGCAAGGCATTTCCTTCAAGAGTATCAGCTGTTTCCGGAATTTCTTCATCAATGCCCAGATCATTGAGACTAACGATATCAAATTTCTCATCGAGAATCTCTTTTACTTCTCTCAGTTTATGAGAGTTATTGGTAACGAATACCAGCTTTTGTTTCATAAGCAGATGCATGTTAATGGCTTGAAGATACTGCTTTTTCAGCTCTTGCTATTAGCCTTCTTTTTTTTAATTTTGATAGACCGTACCATTTATAAATGAATACACAAAAATGGAAAATATAGATTGGAAGAACCTACCATTCGGATACAAGAAAACGGATTATAATGTCAGATGTTATTACCGTGATGGTAAATGGGGTGAATTAGAAATTTCATCTTCAGAATATGTTCCTATTCATATTGCAGCAACTGCTTTGCATTATGGACAGGAGGCCTTTGAAGGTATGAAAGCTTTTATGGGACAGGATGGTAAGGTTCGTCTTTTCAGATGGAGAGATAATGCAAAACGGATGCATGATTCTGCCGAGGGTATTATGATGGCTGAAGTACCAGAGGATTTATTTCACCAGGCAATAGTAAAAGCTGTACAGATGAATAAGCACTTTGTGCCCCCGTATGGCACAGGAGCTTCATTGTATATTCGACCCTTATTATTTGGCTCAGGAGCAGAAATCGGAGTGAAGCCTGCAACTGAGTATCTTTTCATGGTATTTGTGATGCCAGTTGGGCCATATTTCAAAGAGGGATTTAAACCTGTAGATATCCTGGTTACGCCTGGCTTTGACAGGGCTGCGCCACTGGGTACAGGACACCTGAAAGTTGGCGGGAATTATGCAGCCTCACTTAGAGCTTTGAAACATGGACATGATAAGGGATATGCATCGGCTCTTTTTCTAGATGCAAAAGAGAAAAAATATATCGATGAAGCTGGTCCTGCAAACTTCTTTGGAATAAAGAATAATACCTTCATTACGCCTAAGTCAGATTCAATTTTGCCAAGTATTACTAATAGAGCACTACAGGCTATTGCAGAAAAAATGGGTATGAAAGTGGAGGTAAGACCAGTGCCTTATGAAGAGATTTCTAGTTTTGAGGAGGCAGGAGCCTGTGGAACTGCAGCTGTAATAACTCCGATCAAAAAGATCGTACATGATGTAACAGGAGAAACTATCGAGTTTTCAAAAGATGGAGAACCCGGACCAATTTCAACGAAGCTATATAATATGCTGGTGGCTATTCAGAATGGTGACGAAGAGGATCCTTTTGCTTGGGTAGAGGTTGTTTAAGGCTCAGGGCTCAGGGCTCAAGGCTCAAGGCTCAGGGCTCAGGGTTTAGGGCTATTTCCTGGGTATTCTGTCGTTTATTGGGTTGAGCATATAATCATTTAAATTTTATTGATCTGATATTGATGCACTTAGCTGTTGCATTCGTATTATTTTAGTACTATGCATTGCAGAATACTAAAATAATTATATATCTTTGCAATGGATACAATAGTGTTATGGAAGGTATTATGAACAATAAAATGAAATAGGAACAATGAAAAAAGCAATTCAAATTAATCTGGCAGGAATAGTATTTCACATTGATGAAGATGCCTATGAGATTCTGCGTGAGTATCTGACTGGTGTGGAGCATCAGTTTTCCGGATCAAGCGAGGGCTCTGAAGTGATTCAAGATCTTGAAATACGTATGGCTGAGCTATTTACTGAGCGGATGAAGCCTCATAGGAAGGTGATTTCTTCTGATGATGTGATTGCTGTTTTGAAAACTATGGGCGCACCTGAAGATATTGGGGAGAAGCGACATGAGTATAATTCGAACAGAGGCAGGGCCCGTTTTGCAGGAAAAAGACACAGTAGGATGTACCGTGATTCTGAAGATAAGCCAATCGGCGGTGTTTGTAGTGGTTTGGCCTTTTATTTCAATACTGATCCTCTATTGATCAGAATTCTTTTCATCATTGCACTATTTGTGGGATTTGGCTTTTTAGCATATATCGTTTTATGGATTGCGCTTCCACTAGCTCAAACTCCTGAGCAAATTGCTGAAATGAAATCAGGCTCATATTATTTTTAATATTATGAAAGCACTTATACCAATTTTTGCAATTCTTGTTCTATCTATGACAGCTTGTGATTTCGGAGTTGTTGGTAATGGAAATGTTGAGGTACGGGATGAGAATATTAAGAAGTTTGATCGTCTAAAAATCGTTGGGAACTTTGATGTTTATCTAACTCAGGGTCGTAGCTCTGATTTGAGAATTGAAGCCGATGAGAATCTACAGGATATCATTGATGTTTATCAAGATGGGAACAGACTCAAAATTGTTGCACGAGAAAATATTTTAAGAGCAAAGAAAAAAAGTCTGTTCATTAGTTATTCTGATTTGTCTAAGATGGATCTTACTGGTGCTATTGATATTAGTAGCAATACTCCTGTTGAGGTGAAAAGTCTTGCTATTATTTGTAGTGGAGCTATGAACATGGAATTAGAATTTGATACTGACAAGTTAAGGCTTGATATCAGTGGTGCTGCAAATTGTGATCTGGAAGGACGTGCCGATGAGGTAATTCTCAATTTATCGGGCGCTGGTGATTTCAATGCTCTCGATTTGCAAACAGAGGAAATGAGAATTGAGCTAAGTGGAGCAGCTCAAGCCAGAGTATCTGCTTCAGATAGACTTGACGTAGATATCTCCGGAGTTGGCTCTGTCAAGTATAAAGGGGATCCCGAAATCCGAAAGTCTATTTCCGGAATCGGCACATTAAAAAAATATTAACTATTAAAATTTCAGGATATGAATATTGGGAATGCAAAAGCTCAAATGCGTAAGGGAGTGCTGGAATATTGCATTTTGACCATCCTGGTTCAGAATGACTGTTATGCATCTGACATTATTAAAAAGATGAAAGAGTCAGAATTGATAGTGGTGGAAGGAACACTTTATCCACTTTTGACCCGACAGAAAAATGCTGGTCTTCTGAGTTATCGGTGGGAAGAATCTACACAGGGGCCTCCGAGGAAGTATTATCGACTAACTGATGAGGGAAGGAGCTTTCTAGAAAACCTGGATACCTCATGGGACGATTTGGTTCAGGCTGTTCAATCAATAAAAAATCAATCTTAAGCTGTTATGAAAAAGACGATTAAAATAAATATCAGTGGACAGGTCTTCAATATTGATGAAGATGCATATGATCGCCTGAGTATATACCTCGATAAATTGCATTTGCGGTATAATGGTACTCAGGGAGAAAGTGAGATCCTGGCTGATATTGAGTCGAGAATTACTGAAATTATCCATAGTCGAATTGACAATGACAAGCAGGTGATAAGCATCGATGATGTGGATGCTGCTATTGCTATTCTTGGAGAACCTGAAGACTTTGCAGAAATGGAAGATGGTGAAGAGGAGAATTCAGAAGCCAAGTCTGGCGAAAGAAATGGAAGGAAGTATTATTCAGGAGGACGAAAAAGACTGTATCGTGATCCTGACAACCAGGTAGTTGGAGGCGTTTGTGGTGGTGCAGGTGAATACTTTGGTATTGATCCTGTTATTATTCGCGTTCTATTTGTGATTGCTGTGTTGCTGTGGGGAACAGGACTGCTAATCTATGTTTTGCTATGGATAGCTATTCCTGAGGCCAAAACAACAGCAGAAAAACTTGAAATGAAGGGAGAACGAATCAATGTGAATAATATTGAGAAAGCTATTCGTCATGAATATGAAGGTGTTAAGGAAAACATCAAGAATATTCCCAACTCTCAAGCTTACAAACGAACCCGAACTGGAATGAGCAGCTTTGGTAGAATTGTGGCTCATATATTTATAACTTTTTTTAAGATTATTGGAATCATAATTGGAGCTTCTTTTATTCTTGCAGGAGTTGCCTTGTTGATTGGTATTATTGGAGGTGTTTTGGCCGGACAAACATGGCTTATGGGTGATCTAATGGATTGGAATGAGTTCAACCTGTCTCAGGTTCTTGGACTATTTGTGGATGAATCTGTTGCCATATTAGCAATAATTTGTGTGCTTCTTGTGATTGGGCTACCAATTTTGGGTCTGATTTATGGTGGTGTAAAAATGCTTTTTCCTTTTAGAGCACATGACCGTGCTATCGGTTTCAGCAGCTTTGGAATATGGGTTTTTGCCTTGATTTTACTAGCTATTTTTGCTTTAACTGAAGGGGTAAAGTATAATGAAGTGGAAAGAGTGGCTGAAAATATCGAATTGGAAACACCAACTAATAAGCTGTATTTTATGGTAGGACAAAGTGACTACCAGGATGCTGATTTTGTAAATTTAGATTTTGGATATCACCGTGAACTTCGCATTGCTGAAGATAATAGAGACCTGATAATTCTTGGAATGCCAGTGGTGGATATTGTTAAAAGTTCTAATGAACAACCAGAATTACGAATTAGAAAAGAATCACGAGGAGTTAATGATGTAGCTGCTGAACGCTTTGCTAAGCGGATTCAGTTTGGCTATACCATACGCGATTCATTTCTAATTATTGACCCGTATTTTCGCCTGGGCGAGGAGGAGAAGTGGCGTAGTCAGGAACTTGAACTGGTGCTTAGTTTACCTGTTGGATACAGAATCTTTTTGGATGAAAGTGCCAGAGAGTATTTGAGCGGAGTTGATAATCAAGATAAGATCTGGTCGAAGCGTATGGTTGGCCAGGAGTGGATTATGGAGGAAAATGGATTGAAGAGGTTTTCAACGAATACGGATTAATACCTATAGAATCCGTATATTTTTTATTTTTGTGGATATGGATAATCGATTTTTCAATGGACTTCGTCCTTACTTGCAAATCATTTTGATCGCACTGATTACAGTGCTAAGCTTTTTTCTTTTTACTCTGATTGGTTTATTTGGTGCAGCAGCTTTATATGGCATGCCTCTGCAGGACGTGCTGGCTTCTATGAATCCAGCTGATCAGGGTAATATTGGACTCCTGAAATTTATGCAGATAAGCCAGTCATTTGGTATATTTATATTGCCTTCACTGCTGGTTGGCTGGCTGGCTACCACCAACCCTTTCACTTTTCTTGGATTCAAAAATTCAATTACCTGGACAGGTTTTGGAATTATGTTACTGGTATTATTGGCTATAGAACCTGTGGTAGCCTATTCTGGAATTTTGAATCAAAACATGAGTTTTCCTGGTTTTATGGCTGGTATTGAGGAATGGATGAAAGATATGGAAGCCAAAGCTATGGAGCTCACAGAAGCTTTTCTGAATGTGAAAACCCTATCAGGACTTGGACTAAATCTCATAATGGTAGCTATTCTTCCAGCGATTGGAGAAGAACTATTTTTCAGAGGGATGCTTCAACGCATATTGACAAAATGGTTTAAGAATATACACATTGCGGTTGTTGTAACTTCGATTCTGTTCTCTGCTCTCCATATGCAGTTTTATGGCTTCTTTCCACGGTTTATTCTGGGGATGTTATTTGGATATTTGTATGTATGGTCGGGCAACCTTTGGTACCCTGTTCTTGCCCACCTTGTGCATAATGGAATTCCAGTGATTGCGTACTATCTATATGCCTCGGAAGTATCTGCTACTTCGGTTGATGATATTGGAACAGGCGATTTTGTATGGATTTGGGCTATTGGTGGTTCTATTTTGCTGATTATCTTTGCAAAACGCTTCAGAGATAGGTTTCGTGATCCCAAACTAGAATAACAAATAGTTGTTATGAAAAAAACACTGATTCTTTTAGTGTCTGCTTTGCTGAGTATTAGTCTGTTAGCCCAGGAGGCAGAGGAGCCTTCCAATATTCTTTTACTCGGACAAGAGATGCCTGATTTTACGATTACCACGATGGACGGCAAAGCATTCAGTTCTGATAATCTGAGTGGCAAAACCGTTCTTATTAATTTCTTTGCAACCTGGTGTGGTCCGTGCCTTAGGGAATTGCCTTTTGTTCAGAAGGAAATCTGGAATAAGTATAAAGACAATGAAGACTTTCTTTTGTTAATCATCAGTCGTGAAGAAAAGCCTGAGAAAGTAAATCCTTTTGTTAAAGAGAAGCAATACATCATGCCCTTCTATTCAGATATTGATCGTAGTTGCTATTCTCAGTTTGCTGAAAAGTATATTCCCAGAAATTACTTGTTTGACAAATCTGGAAAGCTGATATATCAATCAAAAGGATTTAAGGCAGATGAATTCAAACTCCTCTTGACAAATCTGGCAGAACAGCTTAATTAGGCTTTCTCTCATTTTTCCGAAACACATAAACAATTCCGTATTCTTCACATTGGGCTCTGCGTTCAGTGTCGCGAAGATGTTGATAGTGCTCCTCAATTTCATTCCAGATTGCCTGAATAAGGGCATCGGTTTTTCGTCTTATATCTATCAGCTGACTGCTTGCTCTTTGGTATGATTTATTTGCTATTTGTTGAGAATGGTGCATATCCTTGAAGCGGTCATACCAGACTTTGACCTTGGCAATTGTTGGGTTCATTATTGGAGCTCCACCAGTTCTTATTCGTTTACCTTCACCATCAATAATGTGTTTTCCCCATTCTAGTAATGCATCGTCAGTTAGCATTCTGGGAAGCTTTTTATCATCAGGAGCAATGTTGTAAAACTTACGACTTTCCTGAGTCATCTCTTCACGGGCAATAGACATGTTAAGTACCTGGATGAAGTGAGTAATGTACATCCTTGTTTTATCAGTATTATGCTTAAAATCTATATTTTGAGATACAATCTGCTTCCAGCTCTGGGTCTGCTGAAACTTGATAGTTTCTAGTTGCTGCTGAAAATTTCTTATAGGATGAATATACCTTGTAGTAAAAGCCAATTGACCAAGTTCTAGCTGGTCTGCCTTGACTGAGGCAGTCTTCAATGCCCTTAATCGGGCAGCATCTGTCGTTGGCAATCGTCTATACGGCAAATTTTCCTTCCTTTTATCCTGTCCTAAAGTACAAAAAACAAAAATCTTTCTCTTAAATTCGTAGTTCTTTAATGATTTTGTAAAACTAAAATATATTATCAATGTTTGATTCAGCTATTTACACAAGAAGACGCGAGGGTCTTAGAAATAAGTTAAGCTCAGGAATTTTGTTTTTTCCTGGCAATACAGAAGCTTCATTTAATTATCCAGCCAATCCCTATCATTTCAGACAAGACAGTAACTTTTTGTATTTCTTTGGATTAGATCATCCAGATCTTTGCGGATTAATAGATTTGGATACAGGAGAAGACTGGATTTTTGGAAATGATGTTGATATGGATGATATCATTTGGATGGGAAACCAGCCCTTTCTGAAAGATCGTGCAACTGAAGTAGGGATTAGCAATACAGCACCCTATAAAGATCTTGAGGCTGTTCTTTCTAAAGCAAAGAGCCAGGGTAGAGAAGTAATGATTCTTCCTCCTTATCGTGGAGAGACCAAAATGGAAATTGAGCGCCTTACAGGTGTAAATAGTCATGATGTTAAGAGCTTGGTTAGTGAGGAATTCATTAAAGCAGTAGTGAGTCTTCGCTCTGTAAAGGATCACAATGAAGTAGCTGAGATTATTAAGGCGGTTGATACAGCCTATCTCATGCATACTACTTCTATGAAAATGGCAATGCCTGGTGTTGTGGAGCAGGAGATTGCAGGAGCCATAGAGGGGATTTCACTTGCTAATGGCGGACCGATATCATTTCCTGTGATTTTAAGTATGGATGGACAAACTCTCCATAATCATTATCATGGAAATACTCTTGAAGCCGGCCGGATGATGGTGACAGATGCTGGTGCTGAATCAGCTCTCCATTATGCATCTGATATCACCAGAACAGTTCCTGTTGGTGGTAAATTTGATGCTCGTCAGAGATCAATATATGAAATTGTTCTTGCTGCTAATGTGAAGGCAACTGAAGCCATGAAGCCAGGCGTTTCATTCCGCGATTGTCATTTTGTTGCAGCAAAGACAATTGCTTCAGGACTAAAAGATATCGGATTGATGAAGGGTGATGTAGATGAGGCAGTTGCTCAGGGGGCGCATGCTTTATTTTTCCCTCATGGACTGGGACACATGATGGGCTTGGATGTTCACGATATGGAAGGATTGGGAGAAAACTATGTTGGATACAACGATGAAATACAGCGTTCAAAGCAATTTGGACTAGCATTTCTTAGGATGGGACGAAAGCTTGAAAAGGGATTTGTTATGACAGTTGAACCTGGTTGTTATTTCATCCCTGCGTTAATTGATCAGTGGAAGGCAGAAAACAAGTTCAAAGATTTCATCAATTTTGATAATGTAGAAACTTTCAAAGATTTTGGTGGAATTCGAATTGAAGATGATATTCTTGTAACAGAAACCGGTTGGGAATTATTAGGGAAGCCAATTCCAAAGACGGTTGCTGATATTGAAGATGTAATGAGGTAATTGAAGGCTCAAGGCTCAAGGCTCAAGGCTCAGGAAAGGAAAAAGTACTTGCCCTTGAGTCCTGAGCCTTGAGTCCTGTCTTTTCAGGGCATCAAATTCGCTGCCAGAAATTCTCTGTTCAATCTTGCAATATGATCAAGTGAGATTCCTTTTGGACATTCAACCTCACAAGCTCCGGTATTGGTGCAATGTCCGAATCCTAGTTCATCCATTTTAGCAATCATGGCGTGAGCCCGTTTTACAGATTCATGTTTGCCTTGAGGCAGAAGTGCTAGCTGGCTCACTTTGGAGGCCACAAAAAGCATGGCAGATGAGTTTTTACATGTTGCTACGCAAGCTCCGCAACCAATACAACTGGCAGCATCCATTGCTTCTTCTGCTTTATCTTTACCAATAGGGATGGCATTGGCATCGGGTGCATTACCAGTATTTGCAGAAATAAATCCACCAGACTGCAGAATCTTATCAAAGGCTTGACGATCAACCATTAGATCTTTGATTACAGGAAATCCATTTGCCCGCCATGGCTCAATGACAATGGTGTCACCATCTTTGAATTTGCGCATGTGTAACTGGCATGTAGTTATTTCTTCATCTGGTCCGTGAGCCCTTCCATTAATATAGAGGCTGCACATACCACAAATACCCTCACGACAATCGTGATCAAAGGCAACAGGTTCTTTTGCGACAGGATCTTTGTCATCCTGAATTAATTGTTCATTCAGAGCATCAATCATTTCGAGAAATGAGCTGTCCGGACTGATATTTTTAATTTGATACTTTTCAAATTTTCCTTTGGCTTTGGCATTTTCTTGCCGCCATACTTTAAGTGTGAGATCCATTCTCCTGTTTATTTATAGTTTCTCGTCTTGACTTCAATTGCTTCGTAACTCAGTGACTCTTTATGGAGTTTAGCTGGATTTTCTGTACCTTGAAACTCCCATGCCGCCACGTACATGAAATTCTTATCATCGCGCAGAGCCTCCCCTTCAGGGGTTTTGTACTCTTCTCTGAAATGACCACCACATGACTCATTGCGATGTAAAGCATCTTGAGCCATCAACTCACCCAATTCAAGAAAATCAGCAAGTCTGCATGCCTTTTCTAACTCGGGGTTAATAGAATTTTCTTTTCCAGGAATACGAACATCTTCCCAGAATTCTTTACGCAGCTTCTTAATCATTTCAATACCCTCCTTAAGGCCTTCTGCTGTACGTCCCATTCCCACATGATTCCACATGATATGTCCGAGTTCTTTATGAATAGAATCTACACTACGCTTGCCCTTGACCGCGAAAAGCTTATCAATCAAGGTTTTAGTGTCCTTCTTAACAGTGTTAAACTCAGGTACTTCATCAGTATTCATTCTGGCTACTCCAATTTGATCGGCGAGGTATCTCTGAATAGTATATGGCAAAACAAAATATCCATCGGCTAGGCCCTGCATTAGTGCAGAAGCACCCAGGCGATTTGCGCCATGATCTGAGAAATTAGCTTCTCCTATAGAAAATAGTCCGGGAATAGTTGTCTGTAGTTCATAATCGACCCAGGTGCCACCCATAGTATAGTGAATGGCTGGATATATCATCATTGGGAGTTCATACGGATTAGTATCAACGATTTTTTCGTACATCTGGAATAGGTTTCCATAACGGGCTTCAATAGCAGCTTTGCCTAATCGTCCGATGGCATCAGCAAAATCCAGATACACTGCCTGTCCTGATCCAACTCCATATCCTGCATCACATCTTTCTTTTGCTGCTCGTGAAGCAACATCGCGTGGCACAAGGTTTCCAAAAGCAGGATATCTTCTCTCAAGGTAATAGTCTCTTTTTTCTTCTGGCAGATCAAGCGGACTTAATTCTCCCTTTCGAATTTTATCAGCATCCTCTTTTTCTTTTGGCACCCAAATTCTACCATCATTACGCAAGCTTTCTGACATAAGAGTCAGCTTAGACTGAGCATCACCGTGAACAGGTATGCAGGTTGGATGAATTTGCACGAAAGATGGATTGGCAAACATGGCGCCTTTTTTATACGCTTTGTAAGAGGCACTACCATTTGAACCCATAGCATTTGTAGAAAGGAAAAATACATTTCCATATCCTCCGGTCGCCAAAACTACCGCATGTCCGAAGTGAGAATTCAGCTCACCGGTGATAAGATCGCGGGTAATAATTCCACGTGCCTTTCCATCAACTACCACAAGATCCATCATCTCGGTGCGTACATGCATCGTAACATTGCCGGCAGCGATTTGCCTGTTCAGCGCACCATAGGCCCCAAGCAATAGTTGTTGTCCGGTTTGTCCTCTTGCATAAAATGTTCTGGATACCAGAGCTCCTCCAAAAGAGCGATTATCCAGATATCCACCATAATCTCTGGCAAAAGGAACACCCTGAGTTACACATTGGTCAATAATATCATTACTAACCTCGGCAAGGCGGTACACATTGCCTTCACGTGCGCGGTAATCTCCTCCTTTTACAGTGTCATAAAACAAGCGGTATATGCTGTCACCATCATTCTGGTAATTTTTGGCAGCATTGATACCCCCTTGGGCAGCAATACTATGTGCTCTGCGGGGACTATCGGAATAACAGAAGTTCTTGACTTTGAAGCCCAGCTCTCCAAGAGAAGCAGCAGCAGCAGCACCACCTAAACCTGTACCTACAACAATTATGTCAAGTTTACGCTTATTGGCAGGGTTGACCAGATCTTGTTCGGCCTTATATTTGGTCCACTTTTCTGCAATAGGACCGGCAGGCATTTTTGAATTTATCTTTGTACTCATTACTCTTTCATTAATAAAGTTCGTTGATTGCTTACAGCATTGATGAGATCTTCACCCAAAGAGGGATCAAAGCAAATCCTCCGGCAATGACAATGGAAACAACTAATGCAATTAGGGTTAATCTTCTTCTCCACAGTTGGTTGCTAAATCCAAGAGTTTGAAAGGCAGACCAAACAGAATGAAACAAATGCAGGCCCAATGCAATGGATCCAATTACATAAGTAATAACTATCCACCACCAGTCAATGAAGAAAGTGGTAACAAGCAAATAGGCATTTTCTACTCCATCAACTACTCCGTGTTCAAGTAATTCATCTCCTGTAAATTTAATTTTCCAGAAGAAGTTTGCTACATGGATTACCAGAAAGGTAAGTACTACCAATCCTAAAATAAACATGTTTCTTGACGACCAGCTACTTGAGTGGCCCAGCTTCTGTTTGTCATATCCTACAGGTCTTGTCGTCAGGTTGTGAAGAGTGAGGATAATGGCGTAAAAAATGTGTAAAATGAATCCAATGGCCAAAACTGGTTCAACTACCTTAATGATAGGATTTGTAGCCATAAAATGCGCAGCCTGATTGAACAATGCTCCTGAGCTGTCAAACAGAATGAAGGAGTTTAAGATGAGATGAACGAGCAAAAAGGTTAATAAAAATAAGCCCGACAAGCTCATCAGGAACTTCTTTCCAATTGATGAATTTAAAAATTTCAGCATGCTATTAGGTTAAGATTTGAAACAAAGTTAGAATTATAATAATCAAATTGTTTCGTTTATGGCGGTTTTTCAGATGTCTTTCACAAGAAAATCTCGAATGTGCTTCGCTGTTGGCGATTTTTCAGGATTGCTCCTTGAGAAAACCTCAAATGTGCTTGACAGCGGCGATATTTTCTTGGGGTACAATACCAAAAAACCTTTACTTTTGATGAAAATTGTAAGTATGATTAAGTTGCTTGAATTTGAAAATACCTCGATTCGATTTTCTGATGTTGGGCGGGGTGATGTTTTGGTTTTCCTTCATGGCTATTTGCTGTCTTTGGAGGTTTGGCAAGATTTTGTGCAAGAATTTGTTTCTGATTACCGTGTGATTTGTATTGATTTGCCCGGACACGGGGAGAGTGGCTTGCCTGCTGAGGTGTCAACTATGGAGGTGATGGGTGATGCTGTTGATGCTGTATTGGAGCACCTGAATATTTCTAAGGCTGTGTTTTTTGGACATTCTATGGGAGGGTATGCTGCATTGGCTTTGCTTGAGAAAAACCCTGATCGTTTTTCTGCTATTGTGTTGTTTCACAGTCATACTCTTGCCGATGGTGAGGAGGTTAAGGATAAGAGGGATAGAGAGATTAAGCTTATTGATAAAGGTCATCGTAGCCTGCTGGTAAGTCAAAGTATTCCAAATATGTTTGCCAGCGATCATCTTGCTAACAATATGGAGGCTCTGGAATTGTGTAAGCAAATTGCCCGGCGTATGGATGATCAGTCTGTTAAAGCAGCAATAATGGGTTTAAGAGCCCGGCACGATAGAAGTCTAATGTTGGCTGAGGCGTGTTGCCCTTGCTTGAATATTATCGGAAAGAAGGATAATTTTATTTCCTTTGAGGATGTGTCAATGAAGACCCTTTTGCCTCAGGGTTCAGAGAGATTGATTGCTGAAAATGCTGGACATATGGGGTTTTTTGAAGAGCCTGAATTGATCAGGGAAGGGATTTATCTCTTCCTGAATAAAATTTTGTAATCAAGCTCCCGTCCTTTACTAGCTAGCTCTTCAGGAACCAGACTCCAGTTTTTAATAGTTTTAACTTCTATAACTTTCTGGTCTTCCATCCAGATTTTCATATAAAATCTGAGGTCTTTGTCGGTTGAGGTAATTATTCTGTCAGATAATTTATCTTCTGCTATGCCAGCTCCCTGAATGAGATGACCACCTCCTCCGTTACCCCGGTAGGAGTTAATGGCAACACTGTAGGTTTTGTTCAAATCAAATGTATCTCCATTGCTCATACTTGATATTGTAACCATTTGGCCTGCTTCTTTTTGTATATCCACAAGATAATTGATTCCTAGAGCTGAGTCGAAATTATAGTAGTTGGTCGCTGTTCTAAGAGATCCATCTTTATTTTCTTTGAATTTGATCAGATGATCATTCTGAGAGTGCATCTGGTTAATCCAGTTGCCATACGAATAGTTTAGATAGTCAAGAATTTCCTGTCCGGTGAGACTCATTGTATATAAAAGATTTTCAAATCTGTAAAGATCAAATAGATCGTTCATTGTGAGCATTCCGGGTTTTAACCAGGTATTGTAAGATAGTGGTGCTGCAAATGAAATATCTGCACCTGAAATCCCAAGTTGCACTCTATGAATAAGGCTCATAAAAGCAGATGGACCAAAAAATGCATCTCGGGTTGATAAAGGAGTAAGAAGCTTGGCTACTTCCTGGTTGACGTAATTCTTCACTTCTGATATTTCCTCTTCAAAGCTACTAGAGAAAGCAGGATTGGGTTCAATGGATTTCATGGAAATATTATGGCCAGTGAGCTGAATTACTTTCCACTTTCTGCCATTTTTCTTAAAGTGAAAATTAGCCTCCGCTAGTTCTCTTGCTTTACTTCCTGAACCAAGAATCAGAACAGAATCTCCCTCAGGATCTAGCTGATACTCATTCCATGTAAGGTGATCATGACCAGCAAAAACCACATCAAAGCCGGCTACCTCTTGCACTACCAAGCGAACTGCATTTTCATTTCCAGGAGTGTTTTTGTCTTGCTTGTTATAAGTATAATCTAATCCTGAATGAAACAATCCGATCAGTATATCAGGCTTTTCTTTTTCGAGAATTACAGGAACCCAATGTTTTGCTGTTTCTATCATATCCAGGAATTCCATACCTGACCAAATATTTTCAGGTAGCCAGCCTGGAACTCCGGGGGTGATTAACCCGAGAATAGCGACAGTAATTCCACCTCTTTTTATTATGGTGTATGGCTCAAAATAAGGCTCTCCGTTTTCTGTATCAATACAATTGGCGGCCAACCAGGGAATATTGAGTTCAGCTCTTATTCGATCATAAACATCATGTCCGGTCTCAATATCGTGATTACCAACAGTAGCTGCATCATATTGAAGCAGATGCATGGTTTTAGTGAATAGGTGTTCTGTTTCTGTATTTTCGAAATTATAATAATAAACAGATGGGTCGCCTTGAATAATATCGCCGTTGTCTAAAACAATTACCTCATTTGGATGAGCTTTTCTCTCATTTTCCAGATAAGTGCTTACGTGAGCCATGGAGCCATTTTGCTTTCTACCTGTGATCGGATCAGTTGGGAAAAATGCTCCGTGTACATCGGTAGTAACAAGTATTCTTATATTTTGCTCCTGGGGTTGACAACTGATTAGAGTGATTATCAGTGAGGAAATTAGCAGAAAACGGAATCGTTGTTTCATAGGGATAACTATTTGTATGATAAAGTAACAAAAAAACCGGCCCGGAGTTCATCTGCACTTGCAAATTACTAACCAGACCGGCATTATTTTTTGATTATTGGACTTTAGAACCTTGGTCCTATCGCTCCTTTTTGTCCTATCGCTCCTTTTTGTCCCATCGCTCCTCTTTGTCCCATCGCTCCTCTTTGTCCCATCGCTCCTCTACGTCCTTGAGAAAATCCTTGGCCTCTACTGAAACCTTGTCCTCTACTGAAACCTTGTCCTTGACTGAAACCTTGTCCCTGACCAAAACCACGACCTGCTCTTCTACCGATTGCTGGACTGAAAGCACCAAAGTTTTCAGCTTGTTCCGGAGTTAGAATGGATTTCATTTCATCCTGATTTGCAATTCGTTTCTTCATCAGATTTCCTTTTGCAGATGAAATTTCATCAATAGTTTTGTTGATGTCTTTCATATCTCTGTCATCTGCGCTGAGCAGTGTTTGGAGATGAGCTTCCTTTTCTCTTATCAGGTTATTATCATAGATCATGTCTTTCTGGTGATTGATTCTGATTTCCTGAAATTGTTTTTGTTGATCCTCTGTCAGATTCAGAGTGTTTGCTATTCCTTGTCTGTTCTGTTGAGATCTCTTTTGTGCAAATGTTGTTCCTGAACCTAGAAGAAGGAGGGCAACTAATCCAATACTTGTTAAGCTAATTTTCTTTTTCATAATATTTTCTCTCATTAAATTGTTTTCTAACCCTTTGATGGAAAAAAACAGGAAGGGTTTAAAAGAGAAGATATTATTTTTAGTTGTTGTTGTCAGATAGCGCGCTAATTGCAGCTTTCAGTGTGGTGTCAATTTGAAGGATAATTGGATAGAATCCATCATTATCAAGAATATTTCTGGCGATATATGCTTTAAGCTGAGTTAAAATAATCTCTTCAGACTCATCAAATTGCTTGGTCTGAGATGGTCCTTCATTATTTTTGATGAAGGCCAAAAAATCCTCTTTGAGAGGCTGCTTATTAAGAAAATCATTGATTTCTAGTCCGGTACTAAAGGCAATAAGGTCACTTCGGTGATTGTCTGCATACCTGAGAGCCATTTTGTAAACTAAACCAAGATTTGTAACTCTCCTGAGATAATTTGTAACTCCAACAGTATCATAGGGTACAAAAATATCTGGCATGATTCCACCGCCACCATAAACAACCTTGCCAGCTGGTGTTGTATATTTCAGAGAGTCAGGGAGATGAATGCTATCTTCTTCAATGAATTCACCTTGCTGAAATCTCCTGTGGATATCCATGTAATAATCTGTTTTTCCGTTATCATAAGATTTCTGAATACTTCTGCCAGTTGGAGTATAATACCTCGCAGTAGTGAGGCGGATTGCTGATCCATCAGAAAGAGTGGCCTGCTCTTGTACGAGTCCTTTTCCAAAGGATCTGCGTCCAATAATTGTTCCACGGTCATTATCCTGAATAGCTCCTGCCACAATTTCTGATGCAGAAGCTGATCCCTCATCGATCAGAATTACCAGTTCCAAATCTTTGCCCAGTTGAGTTTCTGTTGAAAAGAAATCTTCACGAGGACGGGAGTGTCCTTCAGTGTACACAATTAATTTCTTATCAGGAAGCAAGTCGTCAGAGAGCTTAATTGCCGGCCCCATAATGCCTCCTCCATTATCACGCAGATCAATAATAAGCTTAGTACAGTTTTGGGTGCGTAGTTTTTTAAGATGGGTTTCAAATTCAGAATATGTTGACTGTGAGAAAGTAGTGATTTTCATGTATCCAATTTCAGGCGTAACCATGTAGGATACATCGATGCTGTAAAGAGGAATTTTTCCACGAGTGATTGTAAATTCAAGCTCATCGTCAGCATTTTTGCGATGAATTCCAACCCTCACCTTTGAGTTTCGTAGTCCGCGAAGCATACTGATAATTGAATCTTCCGGCATTTTTACTCCAGCCACGATGGTGTCATTTACTGCAACAATTCGGTCGCCTGCCATAATCCCAACCTTTTCTGAAGGTCCGCCGGTAAGTGCACGAATAACCAGTATAGTATCTTCAACCATATTAAATTGCACTCCAATTCCATCGAAGTTACCCCTTAGCGCCTCATTGGCAACTGCAAGGTCACGGGGGGGGAGATAAATACTATGCGGATCAAGCTGTGTTAAGATTTCAGAAATCAGGGTTTCATTCAGGCTCTTTCTGTTTACAGAGTCTACATAATTGTTTTCTACAAAATTAAGGATTGAAGAAACTTTGTCGGGAGGCGAAAATACCCTCAAAGGCATCTGGTTTATGGCGTTCCTTTGTGCCAGATTTCCCAGAAGTATTCCGACTACAACGGAAAGTCCGATAATTGCCGGCAGCCAAATGCTGAACCTATTGTTTTTTTTATTCACCTTTTCAGAGTTCAATATAATCTGCTACTACTCCTGCCCGATCAAGTAACTGGATACCTTCCTCACACCTGTATTTATCTGAATAAACAACACGTTGAATACCGGCTTGAATAATAAGCTTGGCGCATTCAATGCATGGTGATGCAGTAATATATAGAACTGCTCCATCAGAACTCTGATTTGTTTTTGCAACCTTTGTAATAGCATTGGCTTCGGCATGCAGAACATAAGCCTTAGTATTACCATCCTCATCTTCGCAAATATTCTCAAATCCGGTAGGAGTACCATTGTATCCATCTGATATAATCATCTTATCCTTAACAATTAAAGCACCTACTTTTCGCCTCTTACAATAAGAGTTCTCTGCCCAGATGCTGGCCATGCGAAGATAACGCTGATCTATTTTTTCTTGCTTGCTATTTTCTTTCATTTATTATGGGACTCAGGAGTCTTTCGTCTTTCCATGGAACTTGGGAGCAAATGTAGAAAGAATCGATTAATAATTCCTTGTTGGTGTTATTGTATCAGATGTTCACTATTTTTGATCTGAAGAGATAGGAGGAAGTTAATACTTCACAATTTGCTGTCTATGAGTTATTTCGTTATTCTGGATAATCTGAATATAATATATTGCTGATGGAAGGGGGGATAGGTCAATTTGATTGTGAATACAGGACTGGGATAGAACCAGTTGGCCTTGTGCTGAATAAACCTGAATATCTGCAGGCTCGTTAAGTTTGTCAAATGAAATAATTCCAGTTGTTGGATTGGGGTAGCACAATAATTCTGTTGAACGGCTTCTTTCATCATTAATATTATGTGATGATGTTGAGATAAACATCTCCTCATAAATATTCTCCAATTCGTCATAGGCAAAGCTTGCCAGTTCTTTGTTAAAATTGATTACTTCTCTTACATTAAGCCCGTTACTCCTCCATTCGGCAATTTTTTCTTCTGCTCTTTTTATGATTGTATCCTCCAGTGGAAAGGTTAATGTCCATAATCCCCCTCCTTGACCATCAAGAAGTTTATAAGTGTCAATGAAATCATATTTTCTCTGAAAAACAGTGACAAAGAATGGGTCGAATAGTTCCTGTCTGATTTTCCATGATAGTTCTGAGAAAGGTGATGCTTTTCCAAGAGGTTCTATTTCATCTGGTAGGTCTCCAAGCATCCAGTATGGCACTACAATGGATGAAGCAGGTTGTCCCATAATGGTCCACATAATGCTTAGTAGAGGATTTTCTTCAGGTAAAACTCCTTGAATTACAACAGATGAAACGGATCCAAAGTTACAAATACTTACACCTGGTAAATAGTATCCTAATGGACAATCAGGATAAAAAGAAGACTTTTCTACAGGGATGGTTACTTTTTTAATGTCTGGACCAGAAAAATCTCTCATTTGAGTTCGGAGGATATTTTTATATGAAAGTGAATCGACTGAATGAAATTCACTCAATAGGTCATGGCTGCGCATGTAACGTTCATATCCTTCTTCAGGCGGGTGATTAGCAAGCCCTCCTCCTGCCTCCGAGAAGTTGGTTCTTACTAAATATCCATTAGGTGCCAGAGTTGAATCATTAGCATCATATGACCAATATTCAGAACTGTTAACTTCAAATATTTTAGCGGCTCCAGATGCATCTAATACTGCGTAATTGGCAGCAGTTGAGCGTTTTTTGTTTGTGCTGTCAAGCAGGGCCTGGAATTCATCAACCGTTGCACATGTGCCCAAAGCAAACCTCATTAATGACCCATTGTTCAGTCCGCCATATGGTCTCCCCATCAAATCCATAGCCCAGGAGTTGGCAATAGCAAAACCCTGATCATTCAAACCAAACCAGGCATTTACTGTATCACCGTAGGTCACTTCTCCCATATATCCGTATTTGAAATTATCATCAAAATGGATTCCTGATTTATATGAACCCCCATCTGTTGTTTTCCATATCATTGGCCTGCTATCTGAAGTGGCCTTACCTGTAGCAACACCAATTGTACATTGTCCTGCTGTATCTACCTTGAATAATTTGATACTGTTGTTGTCAGATGTGGAAGCATTGGTTTTTCTGGATGTTTGGGGAATTGTACTAATACTAAAAAGAATTGGAAACAATAGAATCCAGATAATTGTTTGGTTCTTGCTGTAGAATTGTTTCATAATAGACAGTTTTGGATTTTTTACTCATGCAAAAGTTGTAATCAGTCTATCCTCAGAGACATTTAAGTGCCTCATATTGTGCTTTTGCATCAAATGCTTCATGAGGTCTGTTAAAGTTACAACAATTCTTCGATTTGAAGATCAATTGATCCTGGGATGACTGCAACATGCAATATCCTTCTTATGGCTTTTCAGTGAGGTGTGTAAAAAACAAATAAGGCTCAAAACACTTATGCCTTAAACCTTATTATCTATGCCTTGAAATAGTACCCAGAGCCGGGGTCGAACCGGCACGACATTGCTGTCACTGGTGTTTGAGACCAGCGCGTCTACCAATTCCGCCATCTGGGCATGCGTGTGTGTTAAGCAGTGTGGGTGTGTTTTTTAGTGTTGCGAAGATACTGTTATTTTCTAAAAAATAAAACCCCCTCCTTCTACAGGAGGGGGTTGATCAGAAGTGAAT
>JAGLDP010000169.1 GCA_023145515.1 Bacteroidales bacterium | reverse complement strand
TAATGTACTGGGATTTCCATATATTTTCAGAGGAGCACTCGATGTTAGGGCTACAAAAATAAACGAGGCCATGAAAGTGGCAGCAGTTGAGGCTCTGGCTGGATTGGCAAAAGAGGATGTACCCGAAACTGTTAATATTGCTTATAAAAAACAGAATTTGATTTTTGGTAGGGAATACATAATTCCAAAACCTGTGGATCCTAGATTGATTACAAGAGTTGCTCCTGCAGTAGCAAAGGCAGCCATTGAGTCAGGAATAGCACGCAAGCCAATTACTGATTGGGCAGCCTATAATCTGGCATTGCAGAGCCGCATGGGTATTGATAATAAGCTTATTCGCTCAATAAATTCGCGAGCCAGAAGTGAACCTAAAAGGGTGTTATATGGTCAGGCTGAGAACTTTAAAGTATTGAAGGCTGTTCAAACTGTTAAAATTCAAGGACTTGCTGAGCCTATGCTGCTAGGGAACCGTGAAGAGATTACCCGTATAATAAACGAGAATTCTTTAGATCTTTTAGATGTGCCTATTATTGAAATTGGTTCTGGAGAGGAAAAAGAAAGAATCAAGAAATTTGCTGCTGCCTTTAGTGAGAAAAGGAAAAGAAAAGGGATTACCTATGATGAAGCAATTATTCTGATGCGACAACAATCGTATTTTGGCGCTATGATGGTGGAAAGTGGTGATGCAGATGCCTTCCTCTCAGGTTCTTCCAGTAAGTATATTAATGTAATTCGTCCTGCCTTACAAGTTATAGGTACTCGCCCGATTCTTAAGCATATTGCCGGAATGTATATTCTGTTTACAAAAAAGGGACCTTTCTTTTTTGCTGATACTACTGTTAACCGTGATCCTGATACACAAACAATTGTCGATACAACACTACTGGCAGCTGAGGAGGTTAGGAAATTCAATATGGAGCCAAAAATTGCTATGGTGTCATTTTCTAATTATGGTAGCATTCGTGATGGCTCGCCTAATAAAATTGCTGAAGCAGTTAAAATTCTGCACGAGAAGTATCCCGACCTCATTGTGGATGGAGAGATGCAGGCTAATTTTGCTCTTAATAAGGAGCTGAGAAAAAAGAAATTTCCATTTAGTAGATTGGCTGAACATGAAGTCAATACAATAATCTTCCCAAACCTAAATTCAGGGAATATTGCATATAAAATGATGCAGGAGATTGGTGGTGCTGAGGTTATCGGACCAATACTAATGGGAATGAATAAACCAGTGCATATTCTTCAAATGGAATCTAGCGTACGTGAAATTGTGTACTTGACTGCTATTGCTGTGGTTGATGCTCAATGTGCAGCTGATCCTAAATGCGGACAGGATTATTTTATTAATAGAGTGTACTGAGCGGATTAGATATTTAATAATCTTTTCACACTACTCGCTAGTGGACCAGGAAGATTTAGCTTGGATGATTTATTTTTCTTAAAGAAAAAACAGCAAAAACACCTGAGTAATTCTTTTGCTATTTTTAATGTGATTAGTTTTAAGATCTGAAAACGCGTCACAAGCAATCTTGCTTATATAATAACTATAATTGTTCAGGAATATGAAGATAGCTAATCGATTCAGTAAGAGTGCTTTAATAGGTGCTCTTTTTTTTATGACTATTATCTTATCCTCTTGCCAATCTCAAAAGGTGGATGTACTAGCTCAGTTTAAGCATGATTACAAAAGACCATGGATCGGACCGGAGTATTGGGCTAACCCAATGCAGGATTGGCAGGTTAATAACGGACGTGTTGAGTGTTTCGTTAGTGGTGGTGACAGAAATCTCTTTTTATTAAGCAAAGAGCTGGATGAAAACAATGCAGGATTTACAACAAGAGTTACTTTAGGATCATTGAGCGAGAATTTATCCGAAGAGGAGGGATGGCTTGGATTCAAAACAGGTATTCGCGGTAATTATCAGGATTATCGGGATAATGCAGTTCGAGGACGTGGTTTACCTATTGGGATAACAACTAAAGGACAATTATTTATTGGGCAGTTTGACGAAGATGCTGAAGTCCTGGATATTGATTGGTCAAATATCACGCTGGATCTGAGTACCACCCCAAACGAATCAGAAACAATAGTTTTACTAAAAGTTCTCGATGCATCCGGTAAGGAAATCGGACAGAAAACCACGACAGTTGCAGCAGATTGGTTGATCGGCGGCATCGCTCTGGCTTGTAGTGCCGGTTCAGTGCCTAACACTCCAGAGACCAGACCAGTACTTAAGTATGGCAACTGGGGATTTAGAGTTGGCACCAAAAGACAAGGGGATGTAAGAGCCTGGTTCTCTGATTGGACCTTATCAGGAGCTCAGGTTGTAGATTATCCTGACAGGAAATTCGGACCAATACTATTTGCCCAATACACTATGTCTTCAGGAACAGTTAATCTTACTGCTCAGATGGCTCCTGTTGGAGATGATGATGATCAAGAAGTTTTTCTGGATCTGAAACAAGAAGGAAAATGGATCGAGACTGCTGTGTCAAATATAGATGCCTTATCAAGAACAGCATGCTTTGAATTAGATAATTGGTTGTCAGATAAGAATACTCCTTATAGGGTGAGGTACTCTTGCTACACATCAGAAAAGAATAAAGAGGAATATCTTTTTGAAGGAAATATCAGAAAGGAACCCTGGGGGAAGAATGAATTAGTGGTGGCTGGATTTACTGGAAATAATGATCTTGGATTTCCAAACAGCGATATTTATAATAGTGTAGCAAAGCAAAATCCAGACTTTCTCTTTTTCTCTGGCGACCAGATATACGAAGGAGTAGGGGGCTATGGTACCCAATCAAAACCAATAGAGGCAGCCTGTCTTGATTATCTCAGAAAATGGTATTTGTATGGTTGGGCCTATGGCGATATTCTTAAAGATCGTCCATCTGTTGCTATTACAGATGATCATGATGTATACCATGGAAATATTTGGGGTGCTGGCGGTATTGCCACTCCTAAAGGATTAGGAGGTGCTGCAGCTCAGGATCAGGGTGGATATAAAATGAATCCGGTATGGGTGAATATGGTTCAAAGAACCCAGACATCTCATCTTCCTGAGCCTTATGATGATACCCCAGTAGCTCAGAATATAGGTGTTTATTATACTTCTATAAATTATGCAGGTGTAAGTTTTGCAGTACTTGAGGATCGGAAATTTAAGTCCGCTCCGGCAACATTGTCGCCAGAAGCTAAGATTGTAAATGGTTGGGCAAAGAGTCCTGGTTGGAATGCTGCAACACAAGGAGATGTTTCTGGGGCTATCCTGCTGGGTGATAGGCAAATCAATTTCTTGGAAGATTGGGCCTCTGACTGGACGGATTCAATCTGGATGAAAGTAGTATTGTCGCAAACCATTTTTGCTAATGTGGCTACCTTACCAGAAGAGGATTCTCATACCGATGCAAATGTTCCACGGTTGCGAATTTTAGAGGCAGGTGAGTATCCACCAAACGATGTGCCTGTTCAGGATTATGATTCAAATGGATGGCCTCAAACTCCCAGAAATACGGCCTTAGAGACAATGCGTAAGGGATATGCTTTTCACATTGCTGGAGACCAACACCTTGGTAGTGTAATTGAATATGGAATAGATGATTATCATGATGCAGGTTTTGCATTTTGTGTTCCGGCAATTTCAAATGTGTGGCCCAGAAGATGGTTTCCTCAAGAAGAGGGTCTGGATCGTAAACCAAATAATCCAATGTATACTGGAGACTTTTTAGATGGTTTTGGAAACCTGATGACAGTGCATGCTGTGTCTAATCCGGTATTTACCGGAAGAAAACCAAGTCACTTATATGATCGTGCTACTGGTTTTGGTATTGTGAGGCTTCAACACGATTCTAGAGATATTGTAATGGAGTGCTGGCCAAGAACTTTAGAGACAGATATTGAAAATCAGCAACAGTATCCAGGTTGGCCAATCGTAATTAACCAATTCGATAATTATGTAACTGAGGCAAAATTTGCTTTGCCAAGAATAAAGGTTCCGGATATTAAAGATGCTGTAATTCAGGTGATTGACGAGGATGATGGAGATGTTGTTTATACTGTCAGGATTATTGGCCATGTGTTTAAACCCCCTGTAGATAAGAAGGGTACATATACTTTTTGGGTTGGAGAGCCGGGCACCCCAAGATGGAAAGCTTTTACTGGTATTAAATCAGATGCCTGGAGTATGACAAGAGAATTTATAGTAGGATTTAACTAAATCTTGAAAAGTGATGAAATATTTGAAGCTCTATATCACTTTTTTAATTATTGCATATTTGTTATCAGGATGCAGAGAAACAAAGCTCATTGAGAAGCCTAATATCCTATTTATTTTTACCGACGATCAGCGATACAATACTGTGAATGCTGTTGGTGATAAGAATATGATTACACCAAATCTGGATAAGCTGGCCGTTTCAGGTGTTACATTTACGCATTCCTATAATATGGGTGCCTGGCATGGTGCAGTATGTGTTGCAAGCAGAGCCATGCTAAACACAGGACTGTCGGTTTGGCATGCTAAAGGAGCAGAACCTAATTTTTCTGATTTGGTGGAGAACCATCAATTCTGGTCGCAACGAATGCAAGACTTAGGTTATGACACATATTTTTCGGGAAAATGGCATGTTAAAGCAAATGCTGAGGAAATATTTGATTTCGTTCGTCACGTTCGTCCGGGTATGCCAAATCAAACTCCAGCTGGCTATAACCGTCCCAAGGATTCATCAGATCAGTCGTGGTTACCATGGGATACTATTCACGGTGGATTTTGGAGGGGTGGTAAACACTGGAGTGAAGTGCTTGCCGATGATTCAGAGATTTTTCTAAAGCAGGCTGCTGAGAGTGATAATCCATTTTTCATGTATCTGGCTTTCAATGCTCCCCATGATCCCCGACAGTCGCCTAAAGAGTATATTGATATGTATCCGATTGAAAATCAGATTCTCCCTGTCTCGTTTTTACCTGAGTATCCCTATAAAGACTCTATGGGATGTAGTGCAAAACTTCGAGATGAATCTTTGGCTCCCTTTCCCAGAACTGAATATGCAATTAAAGTTAATCAGCTTGAGTATTTTGCACTGATAAGTCATACGGATACACAGATAGGAAGAATTCTTAAAGCACTTGAAGAAACCGAACAAAAGGACGATACCTACATATTGTATACAGCTGATCATGGTTTATCGGTTGGACACCATGGATTAGTGGGTAAACAAAATTTATTTGACCACAGTGTACGTGTTCCATTGATTTTATCCGGACCAGGTATTCCTGAGGATGCTTTGATATCTGATCAGGTGTATCTGCAGGATGTTCTTCCTACTGCTCTTCAATTAGCAGGAGGAGAATCTCTCTCGACTATTGAGTTCAAAAGTCTTTTGCCATTAGTGTTTAACACCACTAAATCAGAATCTTATCAAGCTATTTATGGTTGCTATATGAATTCCCAACGGAGCGTCAGAACAGATGAATTCAAGTTAATTGTCTATCCTAAGGTGCCTGTGCTGCTTTTATTCGATATGGTTAATGATCCTTATGAGATGAATGATTTGGCTGATAATCCAGACTATAAAGAAGTCATGCTTAAGATGAAAAAGCTTCTTGTTGCAAAACAAAACGACATGGACGATCCATTGAATCTGAAGGATATACTCAATATTTGATTACACGACCTTATTTACAACCGTAATCCCGATTCCTGGTTGATTGTTCAGGGTGATTTTTCCATCTTTGATCAGCATTCCAGTGTAAGGATCATTGCTAATTAATAGATTTCCATCCAGATCAGCATATTCACTAAGTGAAGATAGTTGTGCAGCCGCTGATACGGCACAGCTGGTTTCAGTCATGCATCCAAGCATAACTTGCATTCCCAGAGAAGTAGCAAGATTAGCCATTTTGTGAGCTTCACGCATTCCTGTGCATTTCATCAATTTTATATTAATTCCATCATAGATACCTTGCATTTTTGGAACATCTACAAGTCGCTGAAGGGCTTCGTCAGCGAAGATGGGAAGAGGAGATTGTTCTCGTAACCAAACAAGATCATCAATAGAAGCTTTGGGCATGGGTTGCTCAATAAAAACAATTCCACGATCTTTCAGCCAGTAAATCATGTCAAGAGCATGGTGCTTATCAGTCCATCCCTGATTTATATCTACGCATAAGGGCACCTTACTAATGCTTCTGATAGCATTAATCATCCCCTTGTCGTTATCGCGACCCATTTTTACTTTTAGGATTTTATAAGGCGATGCTTCCTTTACTTTTTGCATGACAACCTCATCTGAATCAATGCCAATTGTAAATGAAGTAACTGGAGTCTTTTCAGGAGTTAATCCCCATATCTTGTGCCATGGTTGTCCCATGATTTTACCAATAAGATCATGCAGTGCGATATCTACAGATGCCTTAGCAGCAGCATTGCCAGGGGCTATATGATCAATATATGTAAGGATGTCATCTAGCAAAAATGGTGATGAGAACTGGCCCAAATTCACCTGTTTGAGAAACTTTGCGGCAGATTGTTGAGACTCTCCAAGATAAGGCGGCATACTAGCTTCTCCATATCCTGTATATTCTCCGTAAGTGATAGATGTTAGCATTACAGGAGTAGTGCTTCGAGAGCTTGTTGCTAAAGTAAAGACATGCTTTAGTTGCAAATCAAAAGGAGCAAACTCCAATTTCATTTTCTCTTTTGGTAGTTTGTTGAATTTTAGGTTTTCTCCTGCTTGGCTTGCTGCTAGAGGGAAACTTGCAATTCCCGAGATAATGGCAGAGTTTCTGATAAAATTTCTTCTTTTCATAGTCTAATTGTACCAAGGGTGTAATGAAACCGGAATTGGTGTACTTCCAGATTGAATATTAATAACTCGTTTTGCCTTCAGAAAAATATCTACTAAATACTGTGAATAGTTTTCATCCTTGCTATTGAAACTGTTAATCTTTACTTTTCCTGATGAATGAATATATAAACCATTACCAATATACATTCCAACATGTGTAACTCTTTCTTTTGATTCACCCCTTGCCTTTCGACCAAAAAACAATAAATCACCCTCACTTAATTTCGAAAAGTTCTCTTTAGTATCAACTAATTCTCCTTGAAAAACTTGCTGCGAAGCATCTCTTGGAAGTATCAATCCACCAGTAAAATACAGTGTTTTTACAAAGCCACTACAGTCCATTCCTTTTGAAGAAGTACCTCCCCATACGTAAGGGCGCCCTAGCATCTCAAAGCCTACATCAATGAACTTCTTAGGTTCAGGAAGAACGGTTTCTGTCCAAATTTTAAAATCAAGACAATAATCAGAAGGTAAAAATCCACTCCGTCCATCAGGTAAAATTACTTCAGTGAAGTCACCTTTTTGACTAGCCTTCCTGACAATTCCGCCTAAAACAATATCTGAAACAGCATGTGATTTGAGATCAGGACTTTCTCTTATTATTGTATAGTCGTGAGAAATAATTACTTTTTCTCTGCGATTCCACTCATCCAATTCTCCTTTGCCAATCATGAATAATGCCGATTCTTCTGTCCACGCAAGGTATTGATCAGGAGTTTGTATTTGATACCAGCTCCCTTTCTTTTTCATGATTTTTACTGGCGTACCCATTAAAGCCTGTGTTACCAATTCTTTACTATGTCCTGCTTGTCCTCTCAGGTTTGCAACAGAAAGAGTGATTAATGCCCAATGTTTCTCGCCCAAAGAAGGATGAGGTAAAGCTGTGAGGCTGTCAACTGTTGAATATCCAATATCATGTAAAGCAGAAAATAAAGCAGCTTTGAATTCAGGAATATCTGACTCTCCCTTTATGGTGATTGAGTTCTTTTTAAGAAATGTTTCGATGTCAATTATCGCCACCCTGGAGTCAGGAGCATAAACACCTTTGAGACTGTCTACTACTCCAATGATTTCCTGGTCTGTCTTTCTATTTCCATTTCCATTTCCATTTGGTTCTCCAGAACATCCGCTTAGCTGAGTAATTATCCCTATAATCAGTATGGTAATCAGTGTTTTGTGTATATTATTTTTCATTTTCATTAATGATTTTTAAAGAATAATCCCATTGGTCAAAATATAGGTTGCCTCCGCTCCATTCGAGCTCACCTCGTTGAAAATCAAATGGTTCACTTCTGTAGAACTCTTTCGGAGGGTTGAAGTCAGCTGCAACAGCATCATTTACAATCATTCTGAATGCATCTATTCCTGTAATATAGTAATCACGAATATTAATATCTGGAGAGGATATTAAGCCAAAAGACATATCTAATGGAATCCAGCCTATTCCTTCATAATACACTTCAACCCAATCATGTAGATTTTTATAACCAGGGTGAAGCATCCAACCACTTTGCCATTTAGCGGGAATCCCTTTATACCGGGCCATAGATAAAAACAAGAAGCTAACCATACCGCAGTCTCCATGCCTGTATTTCAAGACATACTCAGGGATACAATCAAAAATTGAGTACTCCAATGCTGATGCCCATGGAATATTCTTGTTTGTCCAGTAATATAAAGCCTTAACAATTTGTATCGGATCAGATAAACCTTTCGTCAGGCTGTCTGCTAGGTGCCTGATTTCATCAGTAAAAACAATGTGAGGTAGTTGCTCTTGCGTATTATTAATATATGTGTCAGATGATTGTTCGTACGGCAGAGGTGATAGTGCTATAGGATTAAACCATTCTGCCATAGTAGAGAATGATAACTCATATTTGAATTGAGTAGACTGATTGTCAGAAGCCTTTTTCTCTATATATAGACTTCTGTGTAGAGAATTGGAGTCTGAAAGAATGAACTGCTCGCTATTTACTCCAATCAAATTGATATCTGATAATCTGTTTTGATGCGGCTTGGGGTAGGGCATCCAGCATTTGATGATTTCTCCTGCAGGCACTTGTTCGGGAGGAACACTTATAATAAATTCAATATGCCACTTATGCTTTGTTAGTGGTTCACCTTTGCTAATATGATCCACAATAAGTTCAGCCTGCTGTAAACGGAACTCACTGAGGCCACTGGAAGGTGAACCAAATAAACTGTCGCGTTTTTGTTTAGCTTCTGAGTTTAGTCGATACAGATTACTGACAGCATTTCTGAAGTATTTCTTTTGCCCATTGATAATACGCATCTCCAGTTCACCAGTATTTTCCCACTTCAGCATTTGTTCTGATGTAATATTTGGGTAGGTTTTCTTGAGCTGTTCGATAATTTGTGCCTCTGTTTTGCAGAAATCCATATTAATCCTGTCTAATTTGCTTGCACTACTGAGTTTGTCAGGCTGGTCACTACGCACAGGGGTGGTGCTACAACCAAAGAACAATAAGCAAATTACAACAATGTAGGTGATCTTCATCAGATTGATAATTTGGGTTTATAATATAGTTATTGTTTTCGTATATTCGTCACTCATAAATAACAATAGAAAACCAAAAAATATGTCTGTTCTTGTTAATAAAGATTCTAAAATTCTGGTTCAGGGTTTTACTGGAAAAGAGGGTACTTTTCATGCTACCCAAATGATTGAATATGGCACTAACGTTGTTGGTGGAATTACTCCTGGTAAAGGAGGTTCAATGCATCTGGATAAGCCTGTGTTTAATACTGTATCAGAGGCAGTTAAGGAAACTGGCGCTGATGTAAGTTTAATCTTTGTACCACCACCATTTGCTGCTGATGCAATTATGGAAGCTGTGGATGCCGAGGTGCCTCTGGTTGTTACTATTACTGAAGGAATTCCTGTAGAAGATATGGTGAGGGTTCAAAGCTATATGGAAGGTAAGAAATCTCGTCTTTTAGGACCAAATTGTCCGGGAGTAATTACTCCTGATGGAGCAAAGGTTGGTATTATGCCGGGATTTATCCATTTAGCTGGTAATGTTGGTGTGGTGAGTCGCTCCGGAACTTTAACTTACGAAGCAGTAGATCAA
>JAGLDP010000168.1 GCA_023145515.1 Bacteroidales bacterium | reverse complement strand
GCAATAGCAGGATCTACTCCGTTTGGATTGATGTTCATGTTTTCCAGCTTCTCGCATGAGAAAAGAATGGTGGCTAGCAAAATCAAGGGTATAACTAATATATTCCTATATGTATATTTTGTATTCATGGTTATAGTTTTTAGAAAGTAAGGTTAAGTTTTAAGCCAATTGGCATTACCCAGGGTTCGAGGTTATACCTTTCAATACCTTGTTTAAATCCTGATGCTTCTGCTTGAAATGCTCTCTCAGGATCAATTCCAATTTTGGCTTTTGTCCATAAAATAATATTCCGGCTATATACCGATACCATCATATCCTGAATACCATATCGATGTGTGAATTTTGATGGGATCTGGTAAGTCAGTGATATTTCTCTCAACTTAATAAAATCAGCATCAAAAGTTGACGACTTAGTAAATTCCCATGGATATAGGATGATATATGGGACAAACATAGTGCCTTCTTCGCCAAGGTTTTCAGAGTACGTTCCATCAGCGTTAAGGATCACGCCCGGAATAAATGCTCCATCATCAACTAATACGCCACTATAACCTTCGGGAAATCCTCCATATTCAGAGGTTGGACCACCTATTACATGAAAACCATTTAATATTAGTGTTTCTTCATTTTCTATCAACCAGTCACGAAGTTCTTCTCCGGTTCTGTCTCCTGGATTAATCATTTGATCCAGCCATTGCTGAGAGTTCTTATTCTCAGACATATACCTGTGGGTTTGAGAAACAAATTGACCTCCTTTTCTCCAATCAAAGGTCATATTCAAAGAAAAACCTTTGTATGTTAATCCTGATTGCAGTCCGAGCATAAAATCAGGGTTATAATTTCCAATTTTTGTCATGAAGGCCTGACTAGGATTATCCTGCCACCTTAGGTTTTCTCCGCCAACTATCGGATATCCGTAATAAGGAGAGTTTTCGTCTTCAACAACTAAAAGAGTAGCATCATAAATATCACCGATATTATCTCCTACATAAGTTTTTGCTCCTCCTCTGGCATCTCTCCAGAATTCGATAAAATCAATACCTTCTGATATTTCAATTAATTTTGTGCGGTTTCGAGAGAAATTCACATCAATATTCCATACTAAGTCATTGTTTCTGATTGGTGTACCTCCAACAAGGAATTCCCATCCTTTACTTTCTATCAACCCAGCATTAATATTTACACTGCTATAGCCAGATGAGCTGGCGATAGGAATATTTCTGATTATCTGATTCCTGTTTTCAACTGAATAGTAAGTACCTTCAATTCTTATCCTGTCTCTGGCAATCCTTATGTCTGTACCTATTTCCCATGATGTGGCCTCTTCTGGTTTTAAATCAGGAGTAAGAATTGTACCTGATTTTGATAGTCGAGTTGCTTCACCCCATTGTCCGGAGTTGCCATACGTTTGGTATAGTTGGTATGGGTTGGCATCATTTCCAACTTTGGCCCAGCCACCTCTCATTTTTAGTAAGTCAAACATATCGCCCACCTCAAACATTTCATTTAGAAGTACGCTAAGCGATGCTGAAGGATAAAAATACGATTGATGCTCTTTTGGAAGCGTGCTAGACCAGTCGTTTCGGGCTGTCAGGTCAAGATAAATCATATTGTTATAAGAGAGATTGGCCATTCCATAAAGGCTGTATATAGCTTTTTGGTACCAACTACTTGCGTAATTCAAAGAGCCAGACTTAATATTACTAATAGAGTATACTTCCGTAACAATCAAGCCTGTACTTGGTTTTGAAGAATTCATTACCGTAGAGCCTTTTCTGTATAATGAATTTCCGCCAGCAGAAACAGAGATAGCAAATTTGTTTAGCTGTTTATTGTAAGTGGCGAGGAAGTCAGTATTGCCCTCATAATTATTGATATTAACAATTCCGTATGCTCCATTATTTGGTTCTCTTGTATAGCTCGGCGATATTTTGGTTTCTCGTTTTTCATCATATCTGTCAATAGAATATCGACCCATCAGGCTAAGTTCTGGAGTAATTTGCCAAACAGCTTTCATATTGCCAAAAAACCGGTCTCTGTTAAAGCTATTATTGACTTCATTCGCCAGGAAGTATGGATTATTATAAATTCCGTTTGCAGGTGTTCTTTGCTGAACTCCTTCTTGTCCGGGCTCCCAGTAATCTTCTAAATCAAGAATATTAACATTCAAGGGCACCTTGTAAGCCCACTCAAGCGGATTTGTTCCTCTATTGCTGGAAGGGCGATTATTAGACCATGACTTGTTTACATTAAGGTTTGAACTAATAGTGAGTTTCTCTGTTGCCCTGATATCTGTCCCCACAGAAAAGTTATTTCTGAAAAGATCAGAATTTGGAATTATTCCTCTATTACTCATGCTTGTTACGCCAAGCCTGTAATTTATTAGTTCTGAATTGCTAGAAACAGAGACACCATTTGTGCTTGAAATACCTGTTTGAACAAAGTTTGCGATATTATTAGGGTAAGATACCAGTTCAATTGGCACCTTATTGCCATTTGCATCTCGCGGACTATGCCATTGGATAGCAAAATATCCCTTGTCACATTCAATTCCTGCACCTGCTCCTTGTGCTGGATCAACTACCATCACAGATCCTGGATAATTATCAGGTGTAAATGAAAAATAGCCTGTTGAGAAATGCCTTTGAGTTTCAAAGTATTTATAAGGATTGTCAAAAACCGTATTTGAAGTGATTGAAACTGTTACTCCTTTCTTTTTATTTCCTCTTTTGGTTGTAATCAGTACAACGCCATTTCCTGCTCTTGAGCCATACAATGCTGCAGCGCTAGGACCTTTTAATATTGAAACACTTTCAATATCATCAGGGTTAAGGTCAGAGATAGCATTCCCATAATCCACGATATTCCGCTCGCCAAACTGGGTAACGTTGTTCAAAGCATTAATCATAGGTACTCCATCTACCACAAATAGTGGCTGGTTATCACTGCTCAGAGAAGTAGCTCCCCTTATCACCATACTTACTGATGAGCCGGTACCTCCTGTGCTGTTGATAGTTACGCCGGCCACCTTGCCTGCCAGAGAGCTAATGACATTTTCACGTGTTACCCTGTTCATCTCTTCTCCGTCTACTTTTCCAACTGCGTAACCCAACGACTTCTCTTGGCGAGTGATGCCAAGAGCTGTTACTACAACTTCCTCTAATCTCTGAATACTCTCATCGAGTACGATATTGATAACTTGTCTATTGCCAACGAGAATCTCCTGGGCTTCATAGCCAATAAACGAGAATCTCAGTATGCTATTTTCTCCTGCGACATTAATACTATAATCACCATTAGTGTTAGTAATTACACCAGTGCCTGTGCCTTTCACCACAACAGAAACACCTGGAAGACTACTCCCATCAACAGATGAGCTTACTTTTCCGCTTACTTGAAAAGCTTTTTGAGTTTCAAGAACTGTAATAGAATTTGCTCGATCGATGGTGCCAGAATCTGCCCAAGCAATTCCTGAAAATCCCATGGTAAATAATAAAACGCTGATCAAGTGTCTTATTAACTTTTTGGAAAAACATTTTTTAATCATAGCTATTGGGTAGGTTAAAATATTGATGTATCGAACAATAAATATAAGTAAATTTAGGTAAGTTTGCATTAAGTTTTAACCATTTCTTATGGTGATCATAGCTCTGCTGCAGCGATGGGTTAATATTTCTCCAAAAATTGTTAATATTCCGTAAATGAAACCTTATCCTCCTTACTTATGATAAATGTTAGAATCATAATAGTTGCATTAAGTGTGTTTTTAATGTCTTGTGGAGGAATGCAGGAGTTGCCGGTAGCTAAGTACTATGAATATGATCAGAATCTGCCTTTGCATGATTCATTACGTTTAGAAGAAAGCCAAGCAGATTCTAACTTGTATTACCTGACATATCAGAGTGTTCATGATTGTGATGTAAGTGCTTTATTATCAATTCCTGACACAGGGGAAGCACCTTATCCAACGGTAATCCTGATGCATGGACTCGGAGATAGAAAAACTGTTGATTATATTGAGGCTGGTAACCGGTATTTTCTTGATGCTGGGTATGCTGTGCTCAGGTTAGATATTAGCAATCATGGTGATCGTTTTAAGCAGAACTATGATTTTGATCTCATATCAGGATATAAATACTGGAGCAGAGACATTATTTCTCAAACTGTTTTTGATCTGAGGCGTGCAGTTGATTATATCTATACTCATGATGATCTTGATAATGAAAGAATAGGATACTTTGGGATTAGTCTTGGTGGAATTATAGGCACTATTTTTTGTAGTGTGGAAAGTAGAGTAAAAGTGCCAATTATTGTGCTGGCTGGAGGAAGCCTGAATCTCATGTTTGGGATGGATGCACTTTCTGCCGAAACACAGGATTTTTTAAGTATCATTGATCCTGTTAATTATGTTAAAATGATCTCTCCCAGGCCTTTGCTAATGCTTAATGCTAGTAATGATGAGATTGTTCCTCCTATTACCACAAAGCTTCTTTATAAAGCAGCAAAAAAGCCTAAAGAAATTATTTGGTATCCTGCAAAGCATCATGATATACCTGTAGATCAAGTATATAAGGAAGGAATTCTTTGGCTGCAAGAATATTTATAAGTCAATATGAAATTATCAACCCGTTTAAAAAAACGACTGAAAGTTGCGCTAATCACTATCGGAACACTTCTGTTAATTTCATACTTATTTATTGTGCTTCCTGTGTGGGGATTTCCTTTTAATCACAAAAGACATGGAAACCCACCTTTAACTCCGGCATGGGCACTCGAGTGCTGGCTATGGGAAGATGATGATAATACAGCCCAAAGAGTAGATGAATTATTGCAAGGTTATGCCCTGCATGATATTCCGGTGCGAACAATCCTTATGGATAGTCCCTGGAGTTTAAGATATAACGACTTTGAAGTTGACACAATCCGTTATCCTAAACCTGAAAAGTGGTTTAATAAACTACAGGATAAAGGATATCGGGTAGTCCTTTGGATGACTCCCATGGTAAATAGTTTAAGTGATGATACCAGAATAAGTCAATCTGAATCCTGGCATAAAAGTGCCACAGATAAGGGTTACCTTATTGACAAAGACTATCAGGTTAGCTGGTGGAAAGGGGAGGGGGGCTTCATCGATTATACTAATCAGGAAGCCAGAAAGTGGTGGCATGGCATGCAAGAAACGGTATTTGATTACGGAATAGATGGCTGGAAACTTGATGGAGCTGCAACTCTTTTGTGGGAGGAAATCGGACCAATTCCATTTTTCTATAAGAGGTCTCATAAAGGGATACTTACAACCCGTGGTTATATGGATCTTTACTATCGCAGCGAATACGATAACGGCTTAAAACAAAATCCGGAATTTGTAACCTTGTCACGTTCTATGGACAGAGGATATCATCCTGAAGGTTTTGCCCCTATTGATGCGTCGCCGGTAAACTGGGTTGGTGATCAGAAGCATTACTGGGTATCAGAAGATATCGCCGTAAATTCTGATGGATCTAATAAAGATATTGCCCTGAAAGGTATTCAGGGATTTGAATCAGCAATTGAGAATGTTTTAAAGAGTGCTCAGAAAGGCTATAGTATTGTTGGGTCTGATATAGCAGGATTTTCTGGCGAGACAATTCCTGCCCGACTTTATATCCGCTGGACTCAATTCTCAACATTTTGTGGGTTATTTCTCAACGGAGGACATGGAGAGAGGGCGTTATGGAAAAGGAGCGAACAAGAGCTTAATATTATTCGTGAGTACTCGTGGTTGCATACTGAGCTAATACCTTACATGTATAGTTATGTTGTTCAGGCAAATCGTGGAGGCGAAGTTTTGCAAAGACCTGTTTCCGGAGATTATCATTACATGTTTGGTGATAATATTCTTGTGGCTCCTATCTACAAAGATGATCTGAATAGTGAGGTCAGACTCCCGAAAGGAAAGTGGAGGTATTGGTTTGATGATAGCGAGTTGTTAGACGGAAAGCAAACCTTCAACAAGGAATTTCCACTTGATGAGTTTCCTGTATACATCAAAGAGGGTGCAATAATTCCATTGAATATTGAAAGAGGATATACTGGTATTGGCAACAAAGAATCTAAAGGATATTTGACTCTCTTAATATATCCTCTGAACGAAAGTGCCTTCACTGCGTATGACTCTGAAGATGGAAAAAGTACAACCATACGAGTAGAAGAAAGCCATGAGTTTGTGAAAATAGAATTAGAAGGTAAAATGATAGCACATATTCTGTCAGTGAATTTTCAAACAAAACCCAAAAAGGTTGAATTTGAGGGAGTATCATTATCTGATTCCATAGACTACGAGTTTGATTCTGTCCGTAATAAATTGATAATCAAAACAAAAGAATATTCTTCAGGAGCATATATTATAACAAAGTAAATCATGAAGCAAAGTATCACAACATCTAATGTACTTCGACTAATAGCTATTTTTTCATTAGTCATATTTGCAAGTTCTTGTAATCAGAAGCAAGAAAAAAGTAAGCAAGAACAGGAAGTCTCCTGGGCTGAGAAGTTAGGTTACCCAAGCGGGAAAAAAGTATTAATTCTGCATGCCGATGATGCAGGAATGTGTGCAGAAGCCAATATAGCCACAATACAATACCTTGAAAATGATCAGATACAATCAGCAGCGGTTATGACTCCCTGTCTGAATGCTGAGGAGTTTATTCAATGGGCTATTGATCATCCTGATTCAGATGTGGGTATTCATCTCACTTTGACCAGTGAATGGAAAACATATCGATGGTCCTCAATAACTAGTCCCGATCAGGTTCCCGGACTGATTGATCCAGACGGAATGTTTTGGCCTGAGGTTTATGATGTAGTGAAACATGCATCTGCTGAAGAGGTTGAAATAGAAATCAGGGCTCAAATTGATCTGGCAATTTCTATGGGTTATCAGCCTGATCACCTTGACACTCACATGGGAACTCTTTATGGACATCCAACTTACCTTGAGGCGTTCATTAACGTTGCTGAAGAATATGGCATTCCTGCAAATATCATTGATTTATCTGATTCACTGGTTGCTAACAGATTTAAGCAAGAAGGCTATCCGATAGATGATAATGTTATTGGCTTAGTTGGCAGGTACAGCCTACCAAAGCTCGATAATTTCACCAGTGTTCCAAAAGGAGACACCTATGAAGAGATAATTGAAAATTTCAAAGCATTGGTTAAATCATTGCCATCTGGATTAACAGAAATCATTTTCCATCCCTCAGTTCAGGGAGAGCAATTAAAAAGCATTACAGGCTCTTGGCAACAAAGAGTGTGGGAAGCTGAAATGTTTTCTGATCCCAGCCTAATAAGCTTCTTCAAAGATGAGGAGATCATTTTCACAAACTGGAAGGAAATAATGCTTCGGTACAATAAAATCGAAGAGTAATCTTCAGCCACTTTCTTTCTGTATAACTTGAAATAAGAGAAATAAACACAATTGGTTTGTATAATTGTCGTTAGTAGAAAATTTGACATAAGCTTGAATAATAGTATAACAAATAGGAAATCATGAAACTAATTGCAATAAATGGAAGCCATACAGGAACAAGAGCTTATACTCATTTTTTAATAGAGAAATTGAAGTATAACAATAACACTGCTTAATTATGGTAATTAGAAGAACCCTTGCTACCTTGTTTCTGTCTTTCTTTATCCTTGGTGCTTGTATTAGCCAGAACAAAGGGAAGGAAGCCTCGCCAAAACCTCCTCGTGGTTATCGGAGTGAGAAAATGATGAAATTGGCCTATGCTGTGGGATTAATTGATCTTGTAGATACTAAGCCTGAAGTGCCAAGTCATATTGAAGAATTTAAGGATATTACATATAAGCAAGTGGGAGATATTTCGCTTCAATTGGATGTTTATAAGCGCAAAGATCTGGACAAAAATGCTCCTGTACTTATCTTTATTCACGGTGGATCATGGACAAAAGGAAAAAGGTCTGATTATTTACCTTACCTGGTGGATTTTGCTGATAAGGGATATGTTACTGCAACTATAACTTACAGATTATCACAAATTGCACCTTTTCCGGCTGCTGTTGAAGATGCTAAGTGTGCAGTACGCTGGATCCGCACTCATGCACAAGATTATATGATTAACCCTGAAAAGATTGCTGTAGTAGGTGGGTCGGCTGGGGCACATCTGGCTATGATGCTGGCCTATTCTGACGAGAATGAATATGGTGGCAACTGCCTGGAGACTGTCAGCAGCAAAGTACAGGCTATCGTGAATTTGTACGGTCCGACTGATCTGACAACTGAATACGCCCGTGGGATTGAAGATGTTGAGAGATTTATGGGAGCTACCTATCTGGATGATCCTCAGGTATTTTTATCGGCATCACCTAAAGCACATATATCACCTGGTGATACTCCAACATTGTCTTTTCATGGCACATTAGATTCACTGGTTCCTGTAAGTCAGGCCGATTCACTGCATGTATGGCTTGAGAAGGCAGGCGTTTATAGTGAATATCACCGATTAAAAGGATGGCCCCATACCATGGATATATCCAAAAAGGTAAACGAATATTGCCAGTTTTATATGAATGCATTTTTCGAGAAATACCTTAGAACTAATTGAATTGTAACTTGTTTTGCTTCAGATTAGAACCTAGGTTAATATTTATGGTAATTAAGTTAAGAAAATAGTGCTCTATTAAAAAAAATAGTAATAAATTTCAAAAATTATTCACTCGTATGTTATAAACACTAAATGAAATAATTATGAAAAAAGTATCTTCTTTTCTTTTGAGTCTTACTGTGATAGGATTTATGGTTCTCTCCTTTTCTTCATGTAAAAAGGTTGACCCACCCACAGTAACAATTTTTGCCAGTGTTGATGGTTATGTGGTAGCCTTTACCGCAACAGCTACAGACACAGATAACTACAGCTGGAGCTTCGGTGATGGCGAAGTGGGTTCAGACCAGAATCCTGTACACACATATGCTCAGTCAGGAGCTTACACAGCTACTCTTGTTGTAACAGGAGAAGGTGGAGTGGCAGAGGCAACTACTACTGTAACTATTGCAGCATCACCATTGGAAATGTTAACTGGTGGCCCAGGAGCTGCTAATGGTAAAACATGGGTTTTTAGTCCTGCAGGCAGCGAAGGTGATGGAATTTATAAAGCTGATGTAGATTTTACTTTTGAAGATCCTATTCCAGCTGGAATTTTAGGACTTATTGGTCTTCCTTCTGAGTATGAGGATGAGTTTACTTTCAATAATGATCTAAGCTACTCTCATGATGTTAAGAATGACAGTGTTGTTTGTAATATTATTTATGCAATGCTGAATAAAATTCCTTTCAGACCATCAGCAGAAGATGTTATTGTATTAGCTCCATTTGCAACATCAGCAGCATCATTTACATTTACTGAGGGTACTGATCTTACACTTGAAACAACAAGTGATAGTGACAGCGAAAATTCATGGGAAACGACTTGGAGTGATGCTACAGTACTCGAAATCGAAGGAGGAGAATTTATGGGAATTATGGATTTCACCAGAAAGTATTTTATCTTTAATATTTCTGTTGATATCTTGCAGGTAGGTATGTTTATTTCTGCTACTGAAGGATCTAAAATGAATATTCCTTCACACGTATTAAAAATGACTTTTATTCCAAAGGACTAAAATTAGTATTCCTGCCACTGAGGTTGGAATGATATTAAAAGAAGGTTTACATAGCTATGGCTGTGTAAACCTTCTTTTTTTTGCTAGATGCTGTTGATGATTTATAACTGGCTTTAAAGCGAAACTATCTTTTTCATCATTCGCTTGATTAATTCATCAGTATATGGATCCATGGATGGTCCAAACCAGGACATTAGCCGTGATTCATAATCATCCAAATGATAATATTTATCTGGAATGATATAACCTATTGAATTGCCATTAAAGCTGGTTGTCAGTGACTTGAGTCCTATTGCATTCATGGCATTCTTATAATAAATAGCTGTTTCACCACTAAAATCAACAGGTGTAGTATTCCAAATCAAGTCGCCAATCCTGGCTGTTTGAATAAAAGCATCACTAAGCGGGGGCAATAATTTTCTGGTAATAACAGGATTTAATCGTAGATTATCGCTTACTCTTAAATGAAGTTCCGGCAAATTAATTATTACACTTAAAGATGTCATTTTGATGCTGTCTTTTAGCTCAACAGTAGGACAGTACTTCAGCACGCTATCTGCCAGGGCTTCACCCAAATATTTCGGCTTTTCAAATCTATCGCCTTTTGATCTGGCCCCATGACTAGCTGTACTGCCTGCAAAAAATACTGCCATATCAGCACCATTAGCTTCCAGATGTCGTTGCCAGTAACCCGGGTAATCAGCACTAAATTGCATATTCCATCCGCTCAATGTGGTTGCATGTGCATCAAAAGAGCCTATTACGATGTTTTTCCCCTCATCTTGTTTTGCATGAATAAATACAAATTCATTATTTTTTTCACCTTTTTCTCCGATAAGACGATTTGAAATATGATCAGGTGCCATAAATCTGCCTGTTCCAATACTTCCAGGTTTAAGATCTGCAACAGCATCTTCAATTGCCTTGCTATACTGTAAAATCAACCAATCAATAATATTTTGATTTGGCTGACCGGCAAATAGTTTTCCAACAAAACCGCCTGACCAGGCTCCAACACTCGAATGAGTATGAGTTGCCGTAAAGAAAAGCTGCTTCCGCTTAATTCCCATTTTTTCATCAACCATCTTACTAACTCCTTCACATACATCTGGTGGCACAATTAGAATGTCGGCGCCAATCATCAACATTAATTCTTCCTGTACCCTGATAGCTACAACCTTAATAAAAAGACTATCATGAATCCCCTCAGCAGGTGCTCCCTTTCTGCTCCCGAATCCAGCAAGAGGAACTTCTTTAAAAGCCCCCTCATCAGTAAGATCTTCCTGTACTCCAATATGCGGTGTGATACTGGCTTTTCCGCTTCCAATATAGACTTTGCCTTCAGCCATAGTCAACTCATTCGACAAGCTGTCGAAACGTGATATGGTTTCTTGGTAATAGTCGCTTTCAAAATAGGGGGAATAATCCACTTTTTTCAGGCCCCAAATCAGAACAAGCAAAACAATAACAATAATTACTCCTATTGTTTTTCCTATAATTCTTAAAATCTTAAACATGTATTCCTCTTATGACAATTAATTCTTCAACTCGACTTCAAAGATACCCTTTTAATAATCTCGGGGCTTAGCTGCCATTTGGAAACGCAGCACACCTCCTTCAGCGATCTCTGAGTGTCGTATCCAGCTACGATTCAAAACGGTATCATTCAGCCAAATATTATCCACATATATATTTTCAGGAGCGTAGTTCTCAGCTTGAATCATAAGAATTTTACCATTGATATTAACTTCAGCTGTTTTGAAAAGAGGAGCTCCAAGCTGATATATATCCGAACCGGCAATAGGATAAAACCCCATCGAGCTGAAAATGTACCAGGCAGAAAGCGTTGCTCCGTCATCATTTCCGTCCAAGCCCTTATTGGATGTATCATATTTATTATCAAGAATCCATCGAACCCATTTCTGAGTCAGGTCAGGCCTCCCAGCTTCATTAAACAGGTATGCGGCATGAATGTCGGGTTCATTGCCATGCCAGTAATAAGAACCGGGACTCCATGTCCCTATTCCCGGATCAGCTTTTAAAAAGAAATGTTCAAGTTCACTTACAAATATCTCCTGACTTTCAAAAAGAGAGATCAAGCCTTGAGCATCAAATGGAACAGCCCAGCGCCATTGAAGAGCACTTCCCTCGACATAATCATCTGTGTATTTATTTCTGAAATCAAGATAACTCAGCTTAGTAGGCTTAAAATTCTTGACGAAACTGCCATCCGATCTACGTGGATGAAAATATTTGGTTTCCGGATTCCAGGTGTTGTGATAGTATTGAGCATGGTCTGCAAATAATACAGCATCTTCTTCCCTGCCCATTTCCTTTGCCAGCAGGCCGATAGAATGATCCGCCCAGGCATAT
>JAGLDP010000167.1 GCA_023145515.1 Bacteroidales bacterium | reverse complement strand
CATCAAATTGCTCCTGGGCTTTTTCAACCAGAGTTACAATATCTCCCATTCCTAATATACGATCAGCCATACGATCGGGATGGAAAATATCTATAGCATCCATTTTCTCGCCAGTACCAACAAACTTAATAGGCTTATTTACTACTGAGCGAATTGACAATGCAGCCCCTCCCCTAGTATCTCCATCAAGTTTCGTTAAGACAACACCATCAAAATCAAGCTGGTCATTGAATTCCTTTGCTGTATTTACCGCATCCTGACCAGTCATCGAATCAACTACGAAGAGAATTTCATGTGGGTTTATCTCATTCTTAACAGCAGTTATTTCCCGCATCATTACTTCATCAACGGCCAATCTACCAGCAGTATCCACAATTACCAGATCAAGTCCGTTCTGCTTAGCATGCTTAACTGCATGCTTAGCAATCTTGACAGGATTTTTATTGTCTTCCTCTGTATATACCTGCACACCAATCTGCTCACCTAGGATTTTTAGCTGTTCAATAGCAGCAGGCCTATAAACATCACCAGCCACCAGAAGGGGTTGTTTTCCCTTTTTGGTCTTGAGGTAGTTCGCTAATTTACCTGAGAAAGTAGTTTTACCAGATCCTTGCAAGCCTGCAATCAAGATTACTGTTGGATTACCCGTCAGGTTAATCTCTTCCATCTGGCCACCCATCAATTCAGCCAGTTCATCATGAACGATTTTAACCATCATTTGACTTGGCTTAATGGCTGTCAGCACATTTTCACCAATTGCAACATCCTTCACCCTATTGGTGAAGTCTTTTGCTATCTTAAAGTTCACATCAGCATCAAGAAGAGCTCGTCGAACATCTTTTAGTGTTTCAGCAACATTAATCTCGGTGATCCTTCCATGGCCTTTCAGCAGTTTGAAGGATTTGTCTAGTCGTTCTGATAAGTTTTCAAACATAATATGGAATATTGTTACATTCTCTCCGGCATTTCAATTCCTAAAATACTCATACCGTCATTTATATTTTTTGCTACAAAATTTGATAATGCAAGACGAAAAGCTCGTTTTGTTGCATTGTCTTCTTTAATAATCTGGTGATGTTGATAGAATTGATTAAACTCTTTCACCAGATCGTACAAATAATTAGCGATTAATGCCGGACTATATTGATTACCAGCCTCATTCAATAGATCAGGATACTCATATAGCTTCCTGATCAGTGATATTTCTTTTTCACTTACATCTGTACTCGAATCAAGCTGAATTGGAATTTCTATTCCTTGCTCTCTGGCTTTTCTTAATACACTTTGTATCCTCACATATGTATACTGAATGAATGGACCAGTGTTGCCATTAAAGTCAATAGACTCCTTTGGATCAAACAGCATTGTTTTGACCGGGTCAACTTTTAAAATAAAATATTTAAGAGCACCTAAGGCAATCTGCTTGAAGATCGTATTCTTTTCGTCATCAGAGAAGTTGTCTAATTTCCCCAATTCATTAGATACTTCAGCTGCAGATTCAACCATTTCACGAATTAAGTCATCTGCATCAACTACTTTTCCTTCTCTTGATTTCATCTTGCCTTCTGGTAGCTCCACCATACCATAAGATAAATGGAACAAAAGATCTGCCCATTCATATCCAAGTTTTTTAAGAACTATAGACAATACTTTAAAATGGTAAATTTGCTCATTACCAACAACATAAACATGATTTTCAAAAGCAGAGTCTGAATATCTTTGGTGAGCAGTGCCTAAATCCTGAGTCATATAGACGCTAGTTCCGTCTGATCTCAGAAGAAGCTTCTCATCTAATCCGTCATCCCTAAGGTCTGCCCAAACCGAGCCATCATCCTTTTGATACAGAACCCCATCTTCCAAACCTTTAACTACAAGGTTTTTTCCAAGCTTATATGTTTCTGATTCGTAATATATTTTATCAAACCAGATTCCCAGATCTGCATAAGTTTTATCGAAGCCCTTATACACCCATGCATTCATATTCTTCCAAAGGTCTATAACTATATCATCTCCTGCTTCCCACTTTCTCAACATATTCTGAGCCTCAACTAAAAGAGGAGCATTTTTGACAGCAGTTTCTTTGTCTGTACCTTGTTCAATCAGTTCTCCAATTTGCTGCTGCAATGCTTTCTCAAAGAGCACATAATAATCGCCAACTAAACGATCACCTTTCTTTCCTGTCGACTCTGGAGTAGCACCTTCGCCCCACTTTTGCCATGCCAGCATTGACTTGCAGATATGAATCCCCCTGTCATTTACCAGGTTGACCATCTTCACATTTTTGCCAGTAGCCTTCAGTAGTTGTGAAACAGAGAATCCGAGGAGATTATTCCGAATATGCCCAAGATGCAAAGGTTTATTTGTATTTGGTGAGGAATACTCTACCATAACCAAAGGAGCATTTTCGTCAGCACATTTCTGGCCATATTTTTCGCTGGTCAGAATAGAATTAAGGTAATTTACCCAAAAGGCTGCTTTCAGGTTAAGATTCAAAAAACCTTTTACTACCTCAAAAGAATCAATTTCTTGAATTTTCTCAGTGAGTTTCTTTCCTATTTCTTCTCCTGTAAGCACAGGATTCTTTTTAGAAATCTTTAATAAAGGAAAGACAACTAAAGTGAAATCTCCGGTCAGATCTTTCCTTGTTGCTTGTACCTGAATATTATTGGGATCTACTTCTGACTCATACAATTCTACAATTGCCTCAGCAGTAGCTATTTTTATATGTTCTTCCAGCCTTATCATTGCTTGTATTTTTCAGTCGGCAAAGATAACAATCTCAGTCCTGAATTCTGCTTAAATACGCCAATTTATATAAATCGAATAAGAACATACTAGGATTTCGTGATCGAAGGAAAACTAGAATATACCTCTCTAAGAAAGGGTATAAAACTTTCAGAATTATCGAAAGTCCTGATTTTTTCATTCTCTCAGATACAAGCCACAGAGTATTATGTTCGAGAAACCCGTCGGGAACAGTCTCTCGCCTTGAAATTGAAAGAAGTCCCTCGATGCCTATTTTAGTTTTTTCAAGAAACACGTCACTTGATTCCAGTCCATTGTGAGTCAAAGGATTTTCAATATGCTTTATCAGAACTCCCCGTTCCTTAAGATCAAATCCAAAATAGGTATCCTCATGTCCGTAGTCTTTTATCCTTTCATCAAACCTAACTTCTTTAAATACTTGCGTAGGTATGCAAAAGTTAAAGCTGCTAAAGCTATTATAGGGATTTATATTTCTATTAGTTGCAGAACTCACTTCCCTTTTCCTGCCATAAGTCCACCTAAGAACTTGCTCCTTTTGAGCTGGTTTTGTGTTCTGGTAGTTGGTTCCTCCACATAAGACAGATTTTCCATCAATCTCCTTAATGTATTTCGATATAAAGTCTGGATTGGGTAGTAGAGCATCACAATCAATAAAAATCAAATTTTCATAAATTGCGTTATCAGCAAGCATATTTCTGTTAGCTGAACGTCCCAGAGAACTGCTATTATGAAAGTACCTAAGATTACAAGACCTCCATTCATCTAGAGTTGAGCTATTTAAAGGACTTGGAGAATCATCACCAATAAGAATCTCATAAGAAATAGAAGCTGTAGATAATTGTTCAATCAATGAGTTGATCAAAGAGTGAACATTTACCTGAAATAATGGAATAAGTACAGATATCATAATGTGATGTATCATTCAAAGATAATGAATACATATCTTTGTCCATCATGAACGTGAAACATTACTTTTTGGTATTGGCGCTAGTTTCAGGCCTTACCGAAATAAAAGCTCAAGATAAAGAATCTGGTTATTCTATTCAGGTAGAGATTCAGGGAATTAGCGACACTACTTTAATACTAGCTCACCGCTATGGAGATAAGTTCTTTACTGATGATACACTACGATTGAATTCAAACGGGATTGGTGCTTTCAACGGAGAAGAACAATTATTATCAGGAATGTATCAGATTGTATTTCCTGATAAAAGTTTTTTTGATTTTTTCATTGAAGACAATCAACACTTCCTGGTTAAGACAAAGCTTGGAAGCTTTATTGAAAATAACATCTCGATTGGTAACAGGTACAATCAATTATTTTTTGATTGGCATAGAGCTAGTGCCAAATACCGGAATACTTCCGAAATGAAGATTATCTGGGATACTACTCTGCAGTCAGCTGGAGAAAGTCTGGTGGGCAAGTTTTTAGTGAGCCTAAGACCATTTAGCATTCCTGAGCATATTCAAAAGCAGAAAGGATTCAGCGAAAACCAACTAGCTCAATATCATTATTATAAAGATCACTTTTTTGATAATACTGATTTAAGTGATTCAAATTTATTACGAACCCCTGTTATCTATAATAAGCTCAAGCAGTTTTTCTCAAAGGTTGCTCCTCCCCAGCCAGATTCTCTGGCATATTATGCAGATCTGGTTTTAGATAAGACTAGTGGATCACCTGAAGTTTTCAGATATACCTTACAATTCCTGCTCAATTATTATTCTGATCCTAAAATAATGGGAACAGATGCTGTTTATGTTCATTTAGCTGAAAAGTACTATTTATCAGGAAAAGCAGACTGGATAGATGATGACAACCTGAAACACATCGCTAATCGTGTCAAGGACTTGAAACCACTTCTTATTGGCAGGTCAGCACCTCTGCTTAAGGGACTTATGACTCCTGAAGGCCAGCCTGTTAATCCTTTTGAGTTGGGGAATAAATGGACTGTTTTGTATTTTTGGGAGCCTGACTGTGGTCATTGTAAAACATCTACACCAGAGTTGCACAAAGATTATGATTATTTAAAATCTGTTGGTGCTGAAATTTTTGCAATAAATACCCGACATGATATTCCTTCATGGAATGCTTTCATTGCAGAACATGAATTGAGTTGGATAAATCTGTACTCGCCTTCAAATATTAGGGGAATATTAGAGAATTACCAAGCTTGGTCTACTCCATTACTGTTTATAATTGACAGTAATATGCGTATTATCGCCAAAGATTTATCTGTCAGCCAGGTAAAAGATTATATAGAACATTTACACCAGCAGAAGAACTAATCTCGTATAAGAATAATCTTCTTTGTAAACCTCAGGTAGTCAAGTTTCAATTGTATCAAGTAAACTCCTGAAACCGGGATATTAAAGTTAACATCAAGCAAACTTCCTGAATGGCTTGTAGATGAAGTAAGCCTTTCTCCCCTCATATTATAGATATCCAGAATATAATCTTCAAAAATCAGACTCCCCATATCCAATGTCAGTTTTCCCGGGTCTTCGCTTGTAAGAATCTTAACCTGGCTACCAAAGTCTTGATAAAGCTTAGATGATTCTAGCTGAATACCTAAAGCAGTATTTAATCCAACAGCCTGGTTCAGAGGACTCCAACTACCAGCTTTTCGTCCCCATGCATTATTTGTCCCAAACTCGTTTCTTGTCATTGTCATTCCAATTGAAAAAATCAAATCTTCGCGGTTTGGAAGTACTACTCCCGCATACACTGTTGTATCCATACCAACTGCTTGGTTAAACCATACAGTAGCTCTGAACGGCATTGATTTTGGGTTTAATAGAATTGAATCCTCTCTAAGAAGGTTCCAATCTGAATCCCAAAGGCAAGCCGTCAAGTAGATTCCCTGGTCAGCATATTCCAGTTCAAGGATATTCACAATAACTCCGCTAATAATAGCAGAGGTATCAGAATCCCGATGAAATTTATTAGCATAAGCATCATATCCCAGCCTGTTAATCCCTGGGATTGTCCCGTTATTTCCAATACTAAAAACACCTAAAGGCTCCTTATCAGAGTAAACGCTTCTAACTTCACCTGCAAAAATCAATTCTTCGTGTACGATACTGAATTTATTTTGATGATGAAGAGACAAAGTCTTATCCTCATACAAGGCAGTAAGTCGTAAGCTGTTCACTCCTGACTGATCAAATGATTGAAATACTACAGGATCGTTCATTATCCATGTTTGTATCCCATCCTGAATCTCCCATTCTATATCATAATTATTGCCAGTAATATATGGTCGAATTTCTACTTCAGCTCCTTTCACCAATCGACTTTGCTTGGTATAAAAATCAATCCTGTCATCAACTTGAATTGTTTGACGAATTGTATCTGTACCTAGTTCATTGCTCACAATCAATGTAATTCGTTTATATCCGGAGTCTTCAAACAAGACTATAGGATTTTTCTCAGATGAGCTTGACGGTTCCCCATCTTCAAAAACCCACTCCCATATTAAAGGTGAGCCTGAGGAAATATCTTGTAAACGAATATACTGGCCTGCATTGGGTACTTCAGGCAGGTAGGAGAAATTTGCTAATGGCTTCCCTTCAGAGAAAGGATCATATCCATTCCAGATTAGCGGGTTTGCATCTTCGGGATCTAACCAGTGTTTTAATTGATCATCATGATCCGTAAATCTATCCCATGAAACCCATAATTTTTGAAAATAATCGTTGTAATTGTAACTACAAGAAGCATCTCCACCAGTAAGATCTCCAATAATTCTAAAATCCTTATTAAACAGAGGTGATCCTGATGATCCACCTTCGGTAGTTCCCACATCCCATTGCGAGATTTTCCAATGTGTATTTTCCTCAAATCCGCTACCAAAATTACCTGTTGCTACTCTTCTGTTGGCAATAGATATCTTTTTAACGTCGCCAGCAGGATGGTGTATGCAAGTCACTGTATCAAAATACTGTACAGGGGTTCTATCCCACCCTGCATAGAATGGTTTGTAACTTTCCGGAGGAGAGATGCTTAGTTCAACCAAAGCAAAATCTAGTTTATTTGTTGTTGACAGTAAATCTGAACCGGAAATCGACTGATCTAAACGTCCGTTTTCTCCGTAGCACTCAAGACTTTCATAATTGAAATAAAAAACTGAGGTGCTAGCATGTGTATTTGTTCCTATACAATGGTTTGCAGTTAAAAGTAAAGCCTTCCCATCGTTTGCTGTATTATTAATAAGTGCTCCGGAGCAAATCCAGGTTCCACCTCTTATAAATTTGCACACTGACCTTTTAAGCACTTGCCATTCAGCTCCTGAGGGACAATTTATATCTACATTGCAATCTCCTGATCTACCAAAACGACCACTTTGGAAGCCAAATACATCTTTCATATCGAGCGAGATTTTCCCAACTGTAAGTATTGGGTCAAAATCCTTTATTGTTTTGTCGATATGCAATTCAATAATAATTTCGTTTCCAGGAACGGGACTCGTAGCCAAATTCCCACTCTTTTTGTTATTCAGACTGGTATATGCTCCCCAAGTAATATTCCGTTCGGGATCATATAGAAATAATTCGGCCCCCTTCGGAAGCTTATAGGTATCAAAAATCAGGTTAATTGAATAAGCGAAGTCAGCATGAATGCTTAGCTGGTAGACATCTGTTTCATTATCCTGAAAAATCAGATACTTTGGGTTTGTCACAATAATTACAGTGTCTATAGGCCACGCAAACAAGTATGGTTTCATCTCAGGCTCTACAGACTGTTGTAATTGCTCCCAATTATCAGGTGCGGCACTAATGTTTACTGTAGAATATGATTGTGTCTGAATACTATTCTTGATAGTCCAGGGAACACCTGTCTGCTGAACCTGAGCTACTAAAAATAAGCTAGTGCCCAGAAGAGCAAGTATCAATATTAGTTTTTTCCACAGCAGTTGTTTCATAACTCACAAAAATAGATAAAAATGATTAGTGGTTCTTATTAAAATGTATTTGTAATTTAGGCATATCTGATTTTTTTTAATAATGGAAGAAACAGCGACCAGGATAAAGGAATTAAGGGGAATACTGAACCGGCATAATCATCTGTATTACGTTTTGAATGAGCCGGTTATTTCCGACCAGGAGTTTGATCACCTGATGAAAGAGCTGGAAACACTCGAATCAGACTTTCCTGAGTATTATGATGCCTTATCGCCTAGTCAGCGTGTTGGGAACGATATTTCACAAGAATTTGTGCAGCGTGATCACAAGTTTGCGATGTTATCATTGGGCAACACCTACTCAAAGGAAGATTTAGCTGATTTTGACATTCGAATCAAAAAGTTGACTGAAAACCAATTCTCATATATATGTGAATTAAAGTTTGACGGAGTCGCTATAAGTTTAACCTATCAAAATGGCAGGCTGGCGTATGCCACTACCAGGGGGGATGGTATTAGGGGAGACGATGTGACTAACAATGTTAAAACCATTAAAAGTATTCCGCTTGTCATTCGAGACAAAGGAGTTCCTGAATATTTTGAAATTCGTGGTGAAATTCTGATGCCAAGAGATGGTTTTGAAAAAATGAATCAGGAGCGAATAGCAAATGGAGAAATTGCTTTTGCTAACCCTAGAAACTCAGCTTCCGGAACAATCAAGATGCTCAATTCCAAAGAAGTAGCCAGAAGACCTCTTGATTGTTATCTATATCTCCTGGCCGGCGAGAAGTTGCCTGCAAATACACATATAGAGAACCTGAAACATGCCAGAGATTGGGGTTTCAAAGTATCTCAACACATGGAGCAAGCTTCCAATATTGAGAGCGTATATAAATACATTGATTATTGGCAATCAGAAAAATCAACGCTTCCATTTGATATTGATGGCATAGTGATAAAGGTAAATGAAACAGAGGTTCAGGAAGAACTGGGATTCACAGCAAAATCTCCCAGATGGGCTATATCATATAAATTTCCGGCTGATCAAGCAGAAACTATTCTTGACTCTGTTGATTTTCAAGTAGGTCGTACCGGAGCTATTACTCCAGTAGCCAACCTGCAAGCAGTATTGCTAGCCGGAACAACTGTGAAAAGGGCATCAATTCATAATGAAGATCAAATTCAACAATTAGACTTATTTCTTGGAGATACTGTTCTGATTGAAAAAGGTGGTGAAATTATTCCAAAGATTGTTGGCGTAAAAAAAGATAAGAGGCCAATTATTGCAATGCAGGTTCAGTTTATCAAATACTGCCCAGAGTGTAAAACCAAACTGGTTAAAATTTCAGGAAAAGCCAAGCATTACTGCCCTAATGCCGGTCAATGTCCACCACAGATTAAAGGACGTATTGAACATTTTGTTTCCAGAAAAGCTATGAATATAGATGGATTTGGGACTGAGACAGTTGACCTATTATTTCAGCAAGGATTAATCAGAAATGTTGCAGATTTATACACTTTGAAGGTAGAGGATATGCTGGGTTTACCAGGATTAGGAAAGAAATCAATTCTTCATTTATTAGATTCCATTCAGAAATCGAAGATTGTTCCATTTCAAAGGGTACTTTTTGCTTTAGGAATACGTTTTATTGGTGAAACTGTTGCTAAAAAGATGGCAAGATCAATTTTTTCAATGGAAGAACTGCTGGCAAGTAGTAAGGAGAGACTTCTTGAGATTGAAGAAGTTGGAGATAAGATCGCAGATAGCTTTCTAATTCATATTTCAATTCCTGAGAATCTTGAAATCATTCAGCGTCTTACTGACCATAAACTTCAAATGGAATCAGATATGCGAAATACTTCCCTATCAGAAGTTCTTAAAGAAAAGAGTATTGTTGTTTCCGGAGTATTTGAAAGCATGAGTAGAAATGAATTAAAGCAACTCATTGAGCATCATGGCGGTAAAAACATTAGTTCAATATCAAAAAACACATCTTACATTGTTGCTGGTAAAAACATGGGTCCCATCAAATTAGAAAAGGCCAACAATCTGGGCATCAAAATATTAACAGAACAAGAATTTCTTGACATTTTGGAAGATAAAAATTCATAAGTTTGTATAGTGAGCATACGTGAAACAATTCAGCAAAACTTGATCCTAAGGAAGCATTTGAGAAATCATCGAAAAGATGAAATAACAAAAGCATTTTTACCATTAACTAAGGCATCCAGAATTGGATTATTTGTCGATTTGAGAGCTCCATCAAATAAAAATGCGAGCATTGACTTTTATAAGAGAATTAAAAGAGATGGTTGTAATTACAAGCTTCTCCTTTTTATTTCAGAGAAAAGAATTGATATCAACCTGTATGATTATGAAAAGCTCTTCCCGGGTGCACAGGTTTATGTTGTTTGTCCGGAAGATCACAATTTCTGGGATGTTCCAAGGAAAAATGTAATATTTCAATTTTTGAGCGAACCGTTTGATATTGTTTTCAGACTAGTTCTTAATCCTATTTTTGATATTGACATTATACTGTTGCAATCCAGGGCCAGGATGTTTGCTGGTCATAGTCATGCAGACTTACTGTTTCTTGATTTCGGAATTGATATTCCTCCAGATTCAAATTTGCAATCTCTAACAGATAATCTCTTAACTTATATTGAAAGGCTGGATCAAAGTAGTGCAAAGGCATCTGTATACCAACAAAATATGCTATTTTAGACTTATGGATACTTCATTTCTTCGCGGAACCGGCGTCGCCCTGGTTACACCTTTTTACCACGATCTAAGCATTGATTTCGAGTCATTAGCCCGACTCATTAATCATGTTATTAATGGCAGTGCTGATTATCTTGTTGTTATGGGTACAACGGGCGAATCTGTAGTTTTGAGTGAAATCGAAAAAGACTTAGTTCTAAAGGAAGTAATAAAAGTAAGCAAGAATCGTATTCCAATAGTTTTGGGCATTGGAGGTAATAACACTAAGTTGGTAACAGATAGCATTAAGCAGCAAGACTTTGCCGGTGTTAGTGCCTTGCTGTCAGTTAGCCCATATTACAATAAGCCTAATCAATCAGGCCTATATGCCCACTTCAGTGAAGTGGCAAAGGCCTCTCCTATTCCCATCATACTTTACAATGTGCCTGGAAGAACAGGAACCTACATCGAAGCGGAAACGACTCTTAGTCTTGCCAAAGAATTTGACAATATTGTGGCAATCAAAGAAGCCTCAGGTCAATTTGATGGTATCATGGAAATCATCCGAAAAAAAGAAGATAGTTTTATGGTGATAAGTGGAGATGACGGATTAACACTTCCGTTATTATCTATTGGAGTTGAGGGAGTAATATCAGTTATTGCCAATAGTATGCCATATGAGATGAGTGAAATTGTTAGGAAAGCCCTTAATAATCAATATGACGTAGCCAGAGAAATTCACTATAAACTTCTTCCCTTAATTAGTTTAATTTTCCGTGAAGGCAATCCGGCTGGTCTTAAGGCAGCATTGCATTTTCAAGGAATTTGCGAGAATCAAATTCGTTTACCACTAACACCTGTCAGTAAGCAATTATACGCAGATATTAGTCTGTTTCTATCTGAAATCTAAGATCTAAGGTCAGAGGTCTTTAGACTATACTGATGCTTGGACTCCAGAGCCATGACAATTTTTATATTTTTTACCACTTCCAC
>JAGLDP010000166.1 GCA_023145515.1 Bacteroidales bacterium | reverse complement strand
GTGAAAATTTTCAACTCAAAAGGTGTGCTTGTTTTTGTGTCTGCTAAAGGCTACCCCAACCCTTGGAATGGCAAAACTAACGGGGTCTTTAATGCTATGGGAACATATTATTATATCATTCAGTATCTTGCAGATGCATCCCCAATCACAGGTAATTTAACGCTTATTCGTTAAGCGTTTATCCAAAAATCAACATATTCCAATAGATAATACGTTGCATCTATCAAATAGTGTGATGATTAGCTTCTTTTTCTCAGCAAAATGTCGTATTATTGAAGTAGGACAACTTATACAACTTTTTCTCAACCGGTAAAGCTTAACATTATGATTTTAAAAAAATTAGACAGTATGTGGATCGCAGCGAGGCGATCCTTTATGAACCCGACAGAAAAACAGATATTGAAATCTGTTTTAAAAAATGGCAATTCATTTCCAGGGGATGTTCTTAGAGACCTGAGAATTTCTCCTTCAGTAGGACTAAAAAAGATTATCAGTCTTCGGCACAGAGGCTACCTTATTCGTGAAAATGAATCAAGTTGCATCCGAATCAATCCTGAAAAACGAAAATTTGTCAAAATAGTTACCGCCGGAATTCAGGCCTGATAGAAGTTGGGAACATATCCCAAAAAGGATTACAGAGATTGCAAGAGGCAAAAATATTTTCATAACTCACAGATTTAATTCGTAAATTTAATTACTTATTAAATACCAGGCCTATGAAAACACTATTGAGAAAGACACTCCTTTTCGCAGGAGGGTTCATGCTTATGTTTTTAGTTCATCAATTTTATCAATGTGACGCTGGCTATGGAGAATATAATTCTTATGGAGAAGGTACTTCTGTTGATACAAAAGCTATACACCAGGGTGCTGTAGATATAGAAAATGCCTTTTTATCAGGAGACCTTCAGCAGGTCAAATCTCTTCTGACAGAGGAAGGGAATAAGCTTTATGAGGAAGCCTTTAAAGATGCCTCTCCTGAGCTTTTACAATCAATGGGTGATGCAATAAAAACAAGAGAACTGCTAACTGCAAGTGAAATTTTTGCGGAGTTCAGTTTTGTTGACGAGGGAGAAGAATATACATTTTCGATGGCAAGGCAATCGGATGAAAGCTGGAAAGTGATAAGATTTTAAAATCATCACCCATGAAAAAAACAATCACTTTCTTTGCAGGGTCATTAAGCTATATTCTTTTAGCAGTATTATTATCTGGCTATGGTAACATCAGAAATCATAGAGACATCAATGAAGTAATCGTTGATGAGTTCACAGAGAAATCAATCTCTAATTCTCTTATTAGTGCTTATGAAAATTATGTCTTCGATCTGGATGAGACAAGAATTTATGGCAATGCAATTACTAAAAGAGGTACATTTTCTGCAACTACAGGAAGGCAAAGATATACTCCAAAAGAATGGATCATTCATGGTGGTTACAGTGCAGATGAGCCCGAATTACATGCCAGCTTCCGTCATTTCTACGATCCAAAAAGAAAAGCTGGTGATCGCTACTTACATGATCACCTTGAAGATCTGGATTTCATGCTTTACAATTTTACAAATCCAAAGGTTGACCATGTTAATTGGGCTTTATCAAATCCTGGACATGAGTATAATTGGAATAACGGAATTGCAGCAATTAAGAAGGCCTTAGAAGAAATGGATGATATCACCAGGAATGAACATATGGCTTTTGCCTGGCGTGCACTTGGTGAAACATTGCACATGATTGCTGATATGGGTTGCCCTGCTCATGTACGCGATGACTCTCACCCTTCATTATTTTCCGGAAAATATGAAGGAATATATAAATATCTGGGGAGTCCTGATTATTACGAAGAAACCTGTGAAGCTCATTTTGGGGACATGATGAAATCTCTGGTTGGAAATTATGGGGAAGATATACAGCTACAGGAAATATTTAAACAAGCATCAAGCGTTAAAAGAATAGCTCATGAGCTGGCGAGCTGGACAAACACAAATTTTTTCACCAACCAGACTATATATGGCCCCGGTATTGATCCCATCATTCATCCCCTCTCCCACCATACCTCGCCCAGTCTGTTTGATTGCAGATATGAAGAGAGCTCTTATACTTATACCAAGACCATTGCACGAGAAGATGTAGTTATGTGCTCAGACAAGGACTATCTGATTGGGAAAATCTGGAAAAAGCGTGGCTATCCAAAATTCACTTACAGTGCTGCCTATGATCAGGCTTCTGTGCTATTCCCACAAATCAAAGAAGCTGGAATTCACGTCATGATGCTCATGATTCCCAAATTGTCTGTCGAGCTTGAAAGATTGACCCCTGAAGGCGCATCCGGCCATATAGTCCATCAAACAAACGAAGTATTTGTCAATTCAATTGAGTATGCCGGCGATGTAAACATATACACTTCTGAGGGCAAGAAGGTAGGAACTGTGTTGGCGTCAGGAGGCAAATTCGATGGAGATCTGAATATCAGAAGAAGAGATTACGAAGGAGATGAAGAATTTTACGCTGAAATCGAATTCGGAGGAATCAAGGTCAAATCATTACCCTATAAAGGTGTTGGTTCAAGTGATGATCATGATAGCAAGAAATACGAGTTTGCCTACAATGCACATTTTTACGGATCTGTCTCATACGGAACAATCCAATCAGCCGGACAAATAATCGTCCAAATTGGGCAACCAACTATTCTTCTGGACGGGGAGGACGGGCACTATTCTGGTACTTTTTCTTTTGATGATCCCAATACATTCCTTGATATTGTTGCTCAGGGAAGTATAAGCTTCGATGCGAGCGATAGCGAAATCACAAATCTTGAAATCGACATGGAATGGAAAAAATTATCGACTGGATGGAAACAGAATGAAACATTCAAAATTAGCAGTATCCCACAAACAGCAGTTGATGGCAAATTGAGAACTTTCTATACATATGGATATGATATCTTCACAAACAGATTCTTTGTCTCATCCACAAATGGCCAAGAAGACGAAAGCTATCTCGGACCTGATCCAGGTCCAATTGAGGGTTGGTTATATGAAGATATTCTAATTTATTTACGAGAACGCCATTAATAGGAATCAAGGCGTTTCAGAGTCTGAACAACATAGGAGATCTTGAATGAACTCCGATCCACTTCAGGATCGTAAATTGTTTTATGCAATTCATGACAGGACTCATTGTATGTTAAACCTGAGAAATGTTGAATAATCCTTGTTGCACGATCAATCAGCTTTTTATTGGTTGCATCAACCTGAATCATCCAGTTTCCACGTATACGGCCCAATTTAGCCATAGCACCTGTTGAGGTGGTATTGAAAATAAGCTTAATAGCCAGATGTTCAAAAAGATTAATTGGAGATTCAGGAAGATCCAGAGGGATGGAAATACTGGATAAGCGATGATTAAGCTTCGAACCAATCAGCACCGGCATAACTTTACCTGGCTCTAAAACCATATCTGAAATTTCAAATTCATCAGAAAGGATTACAGGAATGTAAACATCACCATCATCTCGTGATCGTGATTCATCAAATTCTTTCCCAATCTGATAATCCAAAATATCATTGCTGCTTAGATTAGGAAGATCATCTAGGGTGCTCTGCTGGGCATCCATTTCAATATAATCCTGCATATCCCAATCTAAGCCCCTGGGTGCTCTTCTCAGCATATTCATCCATGCCTCTTTCGAATTTCTGCTAGGATCTTTAGCGAAAGCCCAGGGGGCAGGAGAACTCTTGTCAACGCCTGTTCTGAAAGGAGGTATCATAAAAGTGGGTGTACGTTCAGTAGTATCTGAAAATACATCCAGCAAATATTTATCGGCCAGATAAGTCACTCTTCCCTTATTCACATAAGTATTGTATTCCAACTCCGTCAGTCTGATCAATCCTTCCATAACACTCTCACTGGAAAGCTGTTTAAGCAGGTTATCAAAGTTTTCAAGATACTGTTTCCTGATATCGTTCTTTTCTCCCTTCATCCTCATAAATGCTTCCTCCATAGCAATCCCAACGATTAACATACCAATTGTGGTAGCCTGCATTCTTGTTGAACCAGTAAGTCCCATCGGACCGGTAGTCAATTCGATCGGGGTAATATCAGGATGGGTAAGTACTTCTTTTGAACGCTCAAACTTCCTAACAAGAAGATCTTTAGGATTATTGAAAAGCATGAATACTTTAGCACCTCTTTCAATTGACTCTTTCATTGTGCCTATTACAGATGAAATTTCTCCTCCCTCAGTAAGTGCAATCATCATATCAGAGGAGTTAATTTCTGCCTCAATTGCTTGTCGGCGGCCAAAACTCTGGTAATCCTCAAAATTCTCAACAGAACGTATCAGTGCTCTCTCGCCTCCTGTCATAATACTTAAAACCAGATTTTCAACAGTCTGCCCCTCCCAATACTCCCTCCACATAGTTTCAAGAATAATAGCTAATCGCCCTGAAGCACCACAACTGGAAAAAATCACCCGTCCGCCCCGCTCAACAGTCCTCAAAATATGCTCAACCAAAGAATCAAATTCCTGCATCTGAATCACCTTCTTTGCAAGAGGCAAAATATCCTGATCAACCTCAAGAAGACATCCCAATCCATCCTTTGTGTCCTTCTGAATAAGCTCACTTAATTCTCTGGTTTTGGGGTGTGAGTGCTCTGTTATGAGCTCTCCCAGATGAAAGGCTGTCTCTACTTCAATAAATATACGTGAAGCTTCTTGTGCAATGCTATTTGTATCCATTTTTCAGTTTATTCAACTCTAATATATCGGTAAAAATAGTCAGAATAATGTATATTTAGATTTTGTTAAAATTTTCAATGACAATATTTAAATCCAGAATGAAACATCAATTATTGATTCTATCATGTCTTTTCTTCTTTTCTTCAATCTACGGACAGGAAACCTTCTCAAAATTAACTCCACAACAAGAGAAAAAGGCAAATAAAAATGCTGAGCTTGAAATCAAAATGCTTCCCAAAAAGGGCTGGGTGGTTAACCGTTCTGATATCACTTTTGAAGAGATGATGCATCAGGCCTGGCGGAAGAAATTCGCCATGATTGATTCTAAAACACCTTATTTCATTTATTCTTTTGGAAATGGCAAAGGCAAAACCATTGAGGAAGCTTATAATAAAGCTAGTAAAAAAGCAAATGCACAACTTCCAGGATTAATACTATTGTATTTCAATATGTGGAATATGGCATCAAATATCTCTCAGGATGAAAAGGATAAAATCTCAAGCGCAATTGGGAAATCTGAAAAACAGATAACAAAGCAACTTGAATCACTTCAGATTGAACCTTTTGTTAATATGACAAGAAACAAAAATGGAAAACATGAAATCCATCTCCGCTTTTATTATCCACAGATAAAAACCAGGGATATTGCGCGAGAATTAATTATCAGTGAGTTATCTAAGATAACCGACTGGTCAAAGAAAAAAATGATATCTGTTCTCACCTATGATAAATAAGCATTAAAGTACTCGATTATGACAAATGCCAAATTACCTCGCAGAAAATTCATCAAAAATAATGCAATGCTAATGGCCGGGTTACCACTTGTTTCTTCAATGCCTGCCAACTTATTATTCAGCGATCAGAAGAAGATCAAGCTGGGTTTGATTGGAAGCGGAGGACGAGGAAGAGGATTGATTGGTACATTTCTGGGAACGGGCGGAGCAGAATTTATTGCTATATGCGACATAGATCAAAAAGCTTTGGATCACGGACAAAAGATTCTTTCAGACAGGAAGCAGCCTAAGGCCAAAGAATATATTGGAGATTTTTCATATAAGAAGCTGATTGATGAATCGGGTGTTGACGCTGTAATAATTGCTACACCATGGGATTTGCATACCCCAATGTCAGTATACAGTATGAAAGCCGGCGTAATTGCCGGGTGTGAGGTTCCTATAGCCTACACGCTTGAAGAGACCTGGGAATTGATCGAAACCTGGGAGCAAACCGGCACCCCATGCATGCAGCTAGAGAACTGGAGCTTTAGACCTGATAATCTGGCAGTTCTAAACATGATCAGACAAGGCTTATTTGGCACAATGACCCATGCTCATTGCGCTTACTCTCATGATTGCATCGATCATTGGTACTTTGAAAGGGGAACTGGCAATACACGCTGGGGAGCTCAGTTTTTAGTTGATCACAACAGAAATCAATACCCAACACATCAGCAAGGACCAGTTCTCAGCTGGATGGATATAAATAATGGAGATTATTACGACACTATTACTTCCACAGCATCAGACCCGCGAAGTATTTATGAATTTTTTGAACGGAATTTCCCTGATCATCCAAATGCCAAAAAGAAATTCAAACAAGGAGATCTGGTCACAACAGTTGTAAGAACAAAAAAGGGCAAGACTATAGTGATAAATTTTGATA
>JAGLDP010000165.1 GCA_023145515.1 Bacteroidales bacterium | reverse complement strand
TGGTTCGAATCCAGTATCGCCCACAGCTGAAAGACAAGCAGTTATCCATTAGATTGGGTAGCTGCTTTTTCTTTGGTGGCACATCCGTGTACACAATATTTGGATCAATTGAAATTGTTGTGGGATAAATGATGGATCAATTCAAATTGTTGTGGGATTAATGATTTGGTCATCGTGCAGCTGACCGTACTCTCTTTGCGAGTTACATAAAATCTGCCAGCAGGTAGAGACTTCAAGATCGTTTTTGTAACTTTGGTTGTCCTCCTACATTTGAGAAACCTCTAACGCTTGAAAAGTCTAAAATTTGATATCATTGCCGCTATTCTGGTGGCATTAGTCATTTCAGCATGTCAGAAAGAAAACCATCCTCCAGTTATCCAAAGTTTCACGGCTGAACCAGATTCCGTTTATCCTGGCGATACAATTTCAATATACTATTCAACTTGGGATGAGGATATGGAACGCATGAATCGTTATCTAACAGCACAACAGGGAGACCTTTTCCCACACGGCATTTCAAAACCGCCGATATTCCCTATACACTGGATTGCTCTTGAACAGCCAGGAGATTATTATTTCCACCTTAGGATTGATGATGGCAAAGACTATGTTGAGGATTCCATATCAGTTCATGTAAAGGACACTATCGGTTCATTCATTGATCCCAAGGATGGTAACGAATACAAATGGGTGAAGATTGGAGAGCAAAGATGGATGGCGTTATTCTGGTACCGTTGGGGGAAAGCTTAAGGAGGCAGGCACCAATCATTGGGATGAACCGAACTACTTGGCCACCAATTCAAGTGGTTTTAAAGCCCTTCCTGCAGGTGGTCGTGATAACAGTATAGGTCCTTGCAGCCTGACAAAAGGAGAAGTAGCTCAATATTGGACAGCCACTGCTTACGATATAAATTCATCTTGGTACACGAGCCTTTTCTACCTTGATGGCGGAGTTGGCCGACATCGGTATTACAACTATGGTGGGCGTTCAATCCGCTGCGTCAAAGACGAATAGCAGAAGCACTAATGCACTGTTGATGTGGTGTACGGAACTGCAAATAATCATCAATATCTTAAATTATCATACCTCGTTTAAAATCTCAGAAGATAATCAACATATTATTGTTGCAAAACAAAAACATAAGAACTGGAAACTCTTTATGGATTCGGTTACAGACATCCTTTGGACCATTCTACAGCTTGCATTTCATTCTACCACCAATGAATTCCATCTTTGTCAAAAGTAAAAATACGTTCTTCTTTGCGTGAATCTCTTTCTATTAGCCAATACAATGCATTGCGAGGAACAGAACTAAACACGAGAGCTTTATCTTTTTGAGAAATAACAGTGTCGATCGTTATCCACTTTTCATCCCAATATTGCAAAATATACTCTGTAGCATCTTTAAAATTGGCCTTTTCTATTTCATCAGTGGTTTTTACTATCGTTCTTTTTGTAGTTGAATAAAGTCTCACACTTGTCAGATTCAGAGTGTCAGGTGCAAAATAGGTGATGTTTGCATTTTCGTCTAATAAGAATGGCTTATTTGCTTCAAGCAATTGACCATTCTTGTAATAACATGGCATATAGACAATTCCACGTCCCATATCTGAGAAGCTTACAGTTTTTTCTTTTATTTGTCCCCAATGAATCGCCTTCCACTCTCCCGAATTAAAAACCGATAAATAAGCAAAATTAATACTGTCAGGCCGTTCATCCTTAAGCTCAACTTCCACATTAACCGCATCAATGTAATCAGCCGTAACATCTCTGTAATTACTCTTTGCTAACCAGGCAGGCAATGACTCATAATCAGGAGCAATCATTGCTAAACTATTTTTCTGTTTTGAAAAGGTTTTTCGATAGACCTTTGCTTTTAAATTATTCAATTGGTAAACATACGGATCGTCTAAGCCACCCATAAATATCACCACTTCTTTATCCTTTGTCAGACTTGCATTCCATGCATGGTTATTGCCTGTATTTGGCCAGGCAGGAGTATAATCGCTCATAACAGGAATGCCTTGCGAACGCATTGCGTAGATTGCCAAATTTGTCATATCCTCACATCTACCACGCTTATAATCAAGCATTTCACTTAAACCTAAATCAGTTGGATGACGATAAAATAGTGGATCGAATTTATACCAGGTTTTTATTTCCCGATTAATCAGAGTCGCTGCTTCTACCGGATCACTAATTTCCTTCATAGAATCTCTCAGCCAATAATACCTGTCATAAAACTGAGTCCGCCAATCTTCAACAGGCTCATTACTCGACCTGTAAGGTAAAATATATTCACAAAATTCATCGAACGATAAATTTTTCGCCCAAGGATTCTCCCAGGCTTTAAAAGCTAAATCAATATTATTTATTAAGTACTCTGAGCTTACAAACTCCAAATCATAAATCAGAGTATCCTGTCTAAAACTCATAGCTCCAATTTGATTCTCAACAGAATCCCAAGCTGTTCGCATTACATCATAGTTTTCATAAGCTAACACCCTGAAACCCACATCTTGTCCGGCCGTATCAACAATCTTCTTTTTTGAATAACACTGACCAGGCATATTTCTAATTAAAAAATATGCCGCCTCTAGCTTCAAAGAATCATTATCATAGTAATCAATAAGCTTCTGCAATTCTGTCTTATTCGCTTTTGCTGCATCCAAAGCAATTTGTACATCATCAGGCACAATTTTATGATTCAGCTGACATGAAAATAGTAAAAGAGCAATAATGGAAAGAGATAGTAGCTTCTTCATATAGTTTTTGTTTCAGGTTTCTCCAAAAGTATTGTATTTCCATATCTTTTCAAATTAGAGTGCACTTCAGATTTTGCAAAACATTTACTACCTTTATTCCTTGTATGACATAGAATAGAATAGTACAGTATTTATATTTACCGTTTACATATTTCAACCTTAAGTTTATTTGTATGATTAAAACAACTACCCTATTATCAGCCTTGCTGATTCTCTTTTGCATGAGTACGGTGGTGCATGCTCAACAAAAAAGTCTTAAAGGAAACGGAGAAGTTTTCTTTTATGAAGATTTCGATTGGGAAGATCCCGACGATAACCGAGGCTGGTCACTTCCTGAAGGATATAAATTAATAGACCATGACGACAACGGATACAACTGGATGTGGTATCCAACCGGAGATAGCCTGATTGCCCAGTATACTGCTGAGCCTCCTTTTCAATCTACTAGTAATGAGAATGGATACCTGGCTCTGCCATTAAATTGGTACAACAACTATCTTGATCCTCGTGTGGAAGTAAACAATGACTTGGAATTTCCGGCTTTTGATTGCAGCGCCAGATCTTCAGTGATTTTACGCTTTGAAACCCACTTTATGAGTGGTGGACCAGGAGCCAAAGAGGTATTGGTTTCTAATGATGCCGGAGTGCATTGGGCAGCCTTTGACTGTGGATTCGGAACTGATCACAAAGACAGACCTCTTGATGCTGCTCCCGGACAACCAGTTGTTTATGAGGCAAATATATCTGAGGTTGCTGCTGGAATGGCTGAAGTAATCATAAGAATCCATTTTGGAAAAACAACTCTATATTTCTGGGTACTTGATGATTTCTCTCTTTCTGAGGCATTTGACAATGATCTTCAGATTCAGCATTATTCTCTGGAATGGGCAGATGGAAATGATGAAACTATAGAGAGTTTTATCCACGATATTCCAAAATCTCAAATTGGAGGAACCTATACAAATTTCCAATCCAGCGTTCATAATTTTGGTGAAAATGATCAGGATAATGTGACATTGACTGTTGATATTAAGAAAAATCACGAAACTGTTTACACCGCTTCAGCAACAAAATCGTGGCTTTCACCTCTACTAACAGACACTCTGGATCTTGAAGGAGGAT
>JAGLDP010000164.1 GCA_023145515.1 Bacteroidales bacterium | reverse complement strand
CTATCACCAAATGCTCAAAACCCTCAGGTATCTCAAATCGGGTTTTATCTCTCACGCAGCAGATAACAGTATGTCCGTGGGCCAATAGGGAAGGGAGAAGTCTTTTTCCAATATAGCCTGTTGCACCTGTTAGGAGAATTCGCATAGTGCAATATAGTAAAAATCGGGGATCGGGATTGGGGATTCGGTGATTCAGTGATTCAGTGATTTGGTGATTCGGGACTTTTGATTGGTAGTTTTGCCAGTTTTTCTACTTCAATGCTTGAGAATCCGAACTCTTCTACCACTGTTCCCAGAATGAGGTATACTCCGTAGCCTTTAAAGGGATAGTATTTTAGGCTTTGCGGGAAGTGTACGGTATCAAAGAATTCGCCGCGATCATCAAGGAAAGTGGCAAAATGCATCAACTCGTGCTTGATTGTTCTGACATACTTGATCACAACGAGTTGACCTATCATTCTAACCTTTTTACCCAGTTGTTTGCTAAGGTCAGCAGCCCGAATTTCACTCCTGAAATTTGTCTGGAGTAAATCAAAGTAACTTGATGTTACGGGGAATCCTAAGAGCTCAATTTCATCATAGGTGTCTTCAAGGAGGCTGTGGTGCAAGTCTGGAAGGCTAAATTTCTTTCTTGGCATCCTGAAAAGCTGATCTTGCTTGTCTACAGATTCTTTTTTCCCGAGAAGTAGGTGAGCTTCCCATAGCAGAGTGCTCTTTGATTTGCCGGTGAATCGAAAGGCTTTGAGTCTGATCAGGAGAATTAATTGTTGTATTCCAATTCTAATGCGATCTGTGAAATTCTCCAGATCCTGAAACTCGCCACCATGCTGATATTCAGACTCAATCTGTTTTCCCAGACTGTGTCCTAGTTCGTTCACATGAATAAAGCCCAGATATATGTCTTTTCCTTTGATAGATGTTTTGTACTTTGAATTATTAACGCATGGCAGATGAATGTTTGCTCCCCATCTTTTTGCTTCATTGACATAAACCCAGGTATTGAAGAAGCCTCCAAAGTTGTTGATTACAGCAACCATAAATTCTTTTGGGAAATACGCCTTGAGATACAGGCTCTGATAACTCTCTACAGCGTAGCTGGCTGAGTGGGCTTTGGAGAAAGAGTAAGCTGCAAATGATTCAATCTGTCTCCAAACCTCCTTTGTTATATTATCAGGATAGCCTCTTTGCGCACAGTTGTGAAAGAAACGTTTCACGATACGCTGGAATTCATCTTTTGATCGGTGTTTTCCGCTCATTGCTCGTCGTAGAACATCAGCATCCCCTAGGTCTAAACCGGCAAAATGATGACAAACTTTTAGCACATCTTCCTGATATACCATCACTCCAAATGTTTCTTTCAGTTGTTCTTCCATTACCGGATGCAGGTATTTGAAGTCATTCGGATGATGAAAACGATGAATGTATTCTCGCATCATTCCTGAACGGGATACACCCGGACGAATGATGGAGCTGGCAGCAACCAGAGTCAGATAATCACTGCATCGCAATTTTTTTAAAAGTCCTCGCATTGCCGGACTCTCAACATAAAAACAACCGTTTGTTTCTCCTGCTCTCAAAAGCTGTTGTACTTGTTCATCTGTTTTAAATTTTTCAACCTGATGCACATCAACGCTTATCCCCCGGTTTGCCTGAATGATTTCTGTAGCTTCTTTGATATGTCCGATTCCCCGCTGGCTCAGAATGTCTAACTTCTCAAAACCAATATCTTCTGCCACATACATATCCCACTGAGTGGTAGGATAACCTTTGGGTGGCAAGTCAAGTGCTGTATAGTAAGTGATGGGCTCTTCTGAAATAAGAATGCCACCTGCATGTATACTACGGATATTTGGAAAATTAGTCATTTGACGACCAATGTTTTGAATGGTATCTACTACTTTTCCCTGATTCATTGGATTGTTGGGATCATCCACCAGCCTGTCTATTTCTGTTTTTGGGAGTCCGTAAACTTTACCTAACTCACGTATGATTGATTTGTCTTTGAAGGTTGACATTGCTCCAAGCAAGGCCGTGTGTTCTCGTCCGTATCGTTTGAAGATGTAATCCTGCACTTCATCACGCTCTTTCCAGGAGTAGTCGATGTCAAAATCAGGCGGACTGGATCGTTTGGGATTTATGAAACGTTCAAAATACAGATCTAGTTCAATTGGGTCAACATCTGTGATTTTCAGACAATAGGCAACAACAGAGTTGGCTCCTGATCCTCTTCCTACATGATAGAAGCCACGTGACATGCTGTATCTGATAATATCCCAGGTTATCAGAAAATATGCTGAGAATCCCAGCTTAGTAATAATGTCAAGTTCTTTCATGACACGGCCTTTGGCTATGGAATTGTTTTGTCCGTATCGGTATTTGAGGCCATCAAATGCAAGTTTTTCGAGCAGCTGATGATCGTCATTACGACTGGCAGAAAAGATTTGCTTGTTTTTGGAGTTTTGAAAATCGAACTCAAGCTCACACTGTGCAGCCAACCATATCGTATTTTGCATAATACGTGAATAGTCTGATAGCGCTTCACGTATTTCATTCATGGGCCAAAATCTTTCGCCAGGGTCAGCAGTTAGATTGCCATCAAGTTTAGAAAGCAAGGTATTATGATGAATTGCGCGTAGATTTCTATGTAGCTGGTATCCATCAGTTGAGACAAACGTGATTGAGTGAAGGAGTATTAATTTTTTCTGATTGTGTTTGAATTCGGAGCTGACAATTCTTCGCACTTCCCGCATACGTATTCCAATCCATTCATTATCACGTAGTTTGTGTTTAGGACGAGAGGCGAATGGATAGATGATGAAGCAATTATCAAGCGTTGAAGGTCGGGTAGGCAATGCTTCCTTGTTGAGATTAGCCTGTGAACGAAGCTGATTGAGTTCACGCATACCCTCTCGGTTCATCGCTAATCCAAGGTATAGAATCTGATCATTCTCCCTAAATTCCATCCCCCCAATAGGTTTGATTCCAGCATTCCGACAAGCTTTAACGAAATCAGGTATTCCTGAGGAATTGTTGATATCAGTTAGAGCCAGAACCTTGATTCTTTGCTGATGCGCTTGTTCGACCAGGTCTTCAATAGATAAGGTGCCGTATCGCAGACTATAATATGAGTGGCAGTTTAAATACAAGTGGCTCTCTTAATCGCATTGCTTCCATAGCGTTTCCGAATCATATCCATGGCCAGATAAAGATTGATCTGCTCCGGGGTGTCTTCAAAGAGGTTGAGTTGCTGGGTTCCATGAATGAGATTACTGAGTCGTACGCCTATCAGTCGGATACGCATTCTTCTGGTGTATAGTTTTTTGAAGACCTCTTGTGCTGTTTCTATCAGTATGTGGTCAAAGCTGGTGTAGGTGATGCGCTTTTGCTTAGTATGAGTGTCAAAATTGGCGTAGCGTATTTTTACGGTGATACAAGCGGTAAGCTTCTCCTGTTTGCGCAGTTCAAAAGCAATTTTTTCTACCATGGTAATGATCTGGCGGTTAAGATCCTTTATATCAGTAGTATCTTGATCATAAGTACGCTCTTTGCTAATACTCTTTTGTTCCCAGTAGGCGTGTACGGGAGTGTGATCTATGCCGTTGGCCTTTTTCCAGATAATCATGCCGTTCTTTCCGAGTACATGTCTGAGCATCTCAGGAGGAATATCACTAAGAGTTTTGATGGTAATTACCCCCATGGAACGTAATAGCTGATATGTCTTAGGGCCCAGCATGGGAATCTTCTTGATTGACAGGGGATTCAGGAATCCTTTTACATCCTTCACCTCTACTTGCTTTTCTCCGTTGGGTTTGGCTTCTCCTGTGGCGATTTTAGAAACGGTTTTGTTTACTGATAAACCGAATGAAATGGGCAGACCGGTTTCAGTGATAATGCGTTGCCGCAGTTCATGCGACCATTTGAGCGAGCCAAAAAACCTGTCCATTCCGGTAATATCCAGGTAGTGTTCATCAATAGATGCCTTTTCATACAGAGGAGCCTTTTCTGAGATAATGTCTGTAACCATTCTGGAATGCTTGCTGTAGTTATCCATGTCTCCACGAATATAAATTCCGTCGCTACATAGCTGGCGTGCCATCCTGATCGGCATAGCTGAGTGTACACCATAAGTTCGGGCTTCATAACTACAGCTGGATACTACTCCTCGATCAGACAGTCCCCCAATTATTACAGGTTTCCCAATCAGGTGACTGTTTATTAGTCGCTCTACCGATACGAAAAAGGTATCGAGATCCATGTGGACAATTGTACGCTGAATATTCAAATGATGAGATATTAATCAAAAATAAGACTATAATATAATCAAATGAATTTTTCTGCACAAACGGTTTTTATAGTTTTTTTGGATTGGATTTGTACTTTTGGGGTCGAAGGTCTAAATTCTAAAAGTTTAATAATGCCCTCAGCTATTTCTAAATTATTGATAAATTATTCTAGTCCGCGCTTGCTTTTAAAATACCCCGGTTTGATTCGTGTGCAGCATGGATTGGCATGGCTGATGACGCTTAGGTTCTGGTATGTGCTTAAAGTAATATTGCCAGTTCTAAGAAAAAAGGATCCTGGATTTATGTTCATTGATGCCGGATGTGGATCAGGGGAAATACTGTTCCCACTTATCAGGAGGTTTCCTGATGCTCAGTATTACGGAGTTGATCTTAATGAAAACGCGCTTAACACCTGTGAAAAGCAAAAGCAGCATAAAAAAATAAGAAATCTTTCTCTGGATAATATTGCTATTGAGCAGATGAAATCTGATAAGAAGGCAGATGTTATTGCATGCGTATCTGTCTTGCAATATTTAGATGATCCTGAAAAGGGATTAAGAAATCTTGTCAGATCTTTGAAGTCTGATGGACAACTAATTGTTTACCTGCCTGTGAATAATAGACGGATTATTCCGGGATACAAATATCTCAGAGATCATTGGCTGAAGGGTGTTTTGTATGATTCATATAGAAAAACCAATGACTTAAATGAGAAGCAATTGAGAATATCTCTCAGCGACGTAGGCTTGACTATTGATGAAATTCATTATGTTTACGGTGTGCCTGGTAAGGTTGCATTTGAACTGATGTCTTTCGGACAATTATCAATATTAAAGCTTCCGTGGATATTGGCCATATTTTTTGCCCTTGTCTATTTTCCCATTATCATTTTGCCAGCATGGATATTGATGGTAGTGGATATGCTATTAAGTCATAAAACTGGAAATGGACTGATACTTATTACGTCTAAAACTAATTGTTGACTATATGGATATTACCATTAAAGAAGTTAGTAACAGAAAAGAGCTCAAAGCATATATCTTCTTGCCAGAGAAAGTGCATAAGGGGCATGCTAACTGGGTTCACCCGATATATATGGATGAGTGGGATTACTACAATCCTAAAAAGAACGAATCATTTGCGCACTGTGATACAATTCTTCTTTTAGCCTATCGTGGAGAGAAGGTCGTTGGACGAATTATGGGCTTGATCAATCATCAGTATAATGATGCGAAAAATGAAAAGCATGGTCGGTTTAATTATCTCGAAACATTTAATGATCAGGATGTTGCTCATGCTCTTCTTTTATCCATAGAGAACTGGGCCCGAGAAAATGGGATGATCAAAATTGTGGGTCCTTTTGCATTTTCAGACAAGGATCCTCAGGGCTATCTCACAATGGGATTTGACGAACCTATGGTTATTGCAGCTCATGGTAATTATCCATATATGATTGATATTCTGGAAAAGCAGGGCTACAAAAAAGAAGCAGATCTGGTAGCATATAAAGTGATTATTCCAAAGGAAGATCCTGAGATTTATACAAGAATCAGCGAACGGACTATGAGAAATAATCCACAACTTCGTTTACTGGAATTTACTAGTCGTAGAAAGCTGAGACCATTAATTAAACCTGTACTGGAGCTTCTTAACAGAACTTTTGTTGAAATCTATGGTTTTGCTGCACTGTCTGAACGAGAAATGAAGAATTTTGCTAATCGCTACCTAATTTTCATTAATCCCAGACTTGTCAAAGTTATTATTGATCCGGAAAATGTTCCTGTGGGATTTATTATTGGTATGGCCGAGATCGGGAAAGGGATACAGCGTTGCAGAGGAAGAATTCTGCCTTTTGGATTATTAAAGATCTTTCAGGAGGCCAAGAGAACTAAGCAAATGACATTACTACTTGGGGGCATAGATAAAGAGTACCGTGGAAGGGGACTGGATACTCTGATGGCTTTGAAA
>JAGLDP010000163.1 GCA_023145515.1 Bacteroidales bacterium | reverse complement strand
AATATCTGTCACATCCCACAAAAATAATCCTTCTCGTCCGCCAGTAATTTGATATTCTACAATGTTATTCTCTCCAACGCTTCCTAAGTCACGGAACTGTAGTGGCTTGCTGGCATAGATCAACTGGCATTCAGAGTTAATGTCAAAATAATTCAACCAGGCATTTGCAGCAGGATTGCTACGGACAAGATGATAACTGAGAATGAAATTATCTGAATTAACCTGAGTTTCTATTTTCCTTGTAACTGACGAAGCAAATAATGCTTCATAATTACCGGTATTAACTCCCGGGAAATTTATGGATGAGATATTTTGATTATCAATCTTAATCAACATATTTGAATTTGAAGCAGTTTTGGTTGATCTGACGAGTAATGACGAGAGTATTTCAACTGGTGCATCAACTACCTTATTCTCAATGGAAATATTAAAATCATAATTTAAGTATGAATTAAAGTGTTTCCAGACCCATAATCTTCCAGAGCCCAGAAGGTTGACAGAATCTTTTTCTCTGTAAGAATAGTAGTCATAACTATTTATGGTGTGAGTTGGAATTCCTCCTGAGCCACTACTGTTGGTCACCTGCAGCCCTTGTCCCCCCGTATCCGTCAGGAAGTAAAATGATTCGTCACTATATAGGTGCAAACGATGAACGAACATTGATTGATTCTTGTCGTAGGTCCAGTGTATAATCCCTTCTGCATAAAACAGAATGTAATCACCAGAATTAAAAACACCATCAGATCCCTTATAAACATATATAGGGTTTTCAACCAGATCATCTGCACGCTCCAGCGACGAGTTATAGGGTAATTGTTTGCCCCCATTTCCGAAAACACGAATATTTTCAGGAGTAGAAAATCCTAATTCTATGAGTTTGTCATACGTGATTTTGTGAATTCCGGTTTTATTAACCGATATTTTTTGCCATTTCCCGTCTGCTAACACAGATTGACTTTTGTAAATATGCGATTTCAGCTGACTTTTTTCCTTTATGGGATCAATCTTCCAGGTTATGCTGGGTGTAAATGACACTAATCTTTCTATTTTTCCGTTTACTGGGTTTTGCCGGAAAGGTGTAAACTCAAATCTGATAAAGCGTCTTTTTCTTTCAGTTTGCATCCAGGCTGATACTTGTATGTCAGAACTGGATAATTTATCAAGATAGCGTAGCTCTGTTTCAGGCACTGCTTCAAAAATGGGTGATCCAAGCTTGATAACAGGCAGGAAACCTGATCTGTATTGGTTTGTATTCAGACGCTCAGAAAATACAGGTAATGAGGCCTTTGCTAAAGGATAAATTGCCTTTTCAAAAAAGAGTAATGTCTTTGTAATATCCTTATTATCATTTACATGAGCAGTGTATGTTACAGGATCCTTCCAGTTTAAAACATAGGATTCTTGCTTCACCTGAGACTTAATAATAAAGCTCTGAGTAACTATTATAAAGAGAAGAATGATTTTCTTAAAAGTATTTGACAAAATGTATGCCTCCATGTGTATTCATTAAAACCCACTGCAAGTAAAATAAATCTTATGTACCTAACGATTATTTTGCAGTCAAATTGTTGATTCTTTTATGAATTGTAGTCTTTTTTTCTTTTACTGACAACTTTTCAAAAACTCACACAATATGGAATGTCAATTTTAGTTATGTTTGTAGATTAATTTAATATAAAAAATAGTCATGAAAATCAGACTGTTTGCAAGTGCATTTTTAATAGCCGGATTGTTTGTTGGGATAACATCCTGTAGTAATAGTTCAAAATCTCCTAAAACGGGATGGACCTATAACGACAGCGATCTGGGTGGGTTTGAATATATCTCAAAGTATAATCAGGAAACAGGACCGGGATTGGTATTGATCCAGGGTGGTACATTCACTATGGGTCGGATAACCGATGATGTTAGGTATGATTGGAATAATATTCCAAAAAGAGTTACTGTTTCTTCATTCTATATGGATGAAACAGAAATTACAAATACAAATTATCGTGAATATCTATATTGGTTGAAGCGGGTTTATGTTGATTACCCACAAGTTTATCGTGATGCTTTACCTGACACTCTGGTATGGAGAAATCAGTTGGCCTTTAATGAGCCAATGGTTGAGTACTATCTTCGTCATCCTGCATATAATGATTATCCTGTAGTTGGCGTAAGTTGGGTTCAGGCTAACAGGTATTGTGAATGGAGAACTGATCGGGTAAATGAATTGATCTTGATCAACCAGGGTATTCTTCGCAAAGATCCTAATCAAAGAGGAGCGAATAGTTTTAATACAGATGCCTATCTGGCAGGACAATACGAAGGCGTGGTTAAGCAAAATCTTCCTGATAGTGATCCTAATAGTGATACTAGAAGCGTGAGGATGGAAGATGGTTTCTTCTTGCCAAAATATCGTCTTCCGACTGAGGCTGAGTGGGAGTTTGCGGCTTTAGGAATGGTAGCTGAGGATGAATTGATAAAAGATAGAAAAATGTATCCTTGGAGAGGAAACTATACCAGGAATGAAGATAAAAGAAATAGAGGCCTGATTATGGCGAACTATGCTCGGGGACGAGGGGATTATATGGGCGTTTCCGGATCATTAAATGATGGTCACGGTATATCCGCACCTGTAAAATCTTACTGGCCTAATGATTATGGTTTGTATGATATGGCCGGAAACGTTAGCGAGTGGGTAATGGATGTTTATCGTCCTATGTCATTTGAGAATGTTGACGAATTCAGACCTTTCCGAGGTAATGTATATACTGTAAAAGAACGAGATGCTGATGGTAATCTGGCTGAGAAAGATTCTCTCGGACGTATTCCAGACCGGATGATGACAGCTGAAGAAAACAGGAACAGAGCCAATTATAAGCGTTCAGATTTGAGAAATTATAAAGATGGTGACCTGGAATCAAGTATTAATTTTGGCGAAGACGGGGAACAAGATCCAACTTTAACAACTTCCAGAATGTATTTTGAGGGTGTGGGGAATGATAAGATAGGAATGACTTCAAGGATTTCTGATGATGCCCGTGTTTTTAAGGGTGGTTCATGGAGAGACAGAGCCTACTGGCTGGTTCCTGGATCAAGAAGATATCTGGATGAGAATGCCTCAAGAGACGATATTGGATTCCGTTGCACGATGTCGCGGCTTGGAAAAGAAGATGGATTGTAAGATATTTTATCTTCATTGCATATTAAACTGTTATGACTGTTGAGCAGTTCTATTCAATATTTCTGAAATATCCTGAAATTTGTACCGATAGTAGAAAGGCAAAACAGGGATCTATTTTTTTTGCAATAAGTGGTGATACTTTCGACGGAAATAATTTTGTTGAAAAAGCATTGGAGGGTGGTTGTAAGTGGGCTGTTGTAGATAATCCAAAGGCTCACAAACAAAAGCATACTGTACTGGTTGACAATGCCTTAGCATTCCTTCAGGATTTGGCAAAACACCATCGAAGTCAGCTGAAGATTCCAGTGATTGGCTTGACTGGAACAAATGGAAAAACTACTACCAAAGAACTCATTGTAGCCGTACTCAATACTAAGCATATAGTTGTTGCTACCATCGGTAATCAAAATAATCATATTGGTGTTCCTCTCACTATTCTACGAGCTACTACTCAAACAGAGATTCTGGTTGTGGAAATGGGTGCCAACCATGAGGGAGAAATAAAATTCCTTGCTGATATCGCACAACCCAATGTAGGGCTTATTACTAATATTGGCCGTGCGCATCTTGAAGGATTTGGTTCTTTTGAAGGAGTGGTCAGAACCAAGAAGGAATTATATGATTTTCTATTTTCAAATTCCGGGACTATTTTCGTAAATCAGGAGGATGAGTTGCTGCTTAGCCTATTAAAGGATAATGCATACATCCCTTATGGTAATGGTTCTGTATGTACACCTCATAGCGTGCTTAATCATGGATTGATGCTTGACTTTGAATTTGACCTGAATCCTATTGGAATATCTGAGCGATTTATAATTAAGACACAACTGGTTGGAGAGTATAATTTATCTAATGCATTAGCAGCTTTATCTATTGGTAATTATTTTGGGGTTCCTTGGGAGTTTGGCGCTAATGCAATATCTGAATACTCACCTGGGATGAACAGATCTGAGTATCGCATAACAGATAGCAATAACCTGATACTGGATGCATATAACGCAAATCCTACCAGTATGATGGAGGCCATTAATAACTTTGCGCGTCAGGATATGACAAATAAGATTGCTATTCTGGGAGATATGAGAGAATTAGGTAATTTTTCTAGACAGCTACATGTCGAGGTTCTAGAAAATGCAGTAAAAAAAGATATTGAGCTAATATTGATTGGCAAAGAGTTTTCTGCAATTGCTTCAACAATCCTTTCTTCAATCCCGATTAGAAGTTACTTGTCAGTTGATGAATATATTCCCGAATTAAAAAAACACCCGATTAAAGGGAGAGATATTCTTCTAAAAGGTTCTCGTGGAATACAACTTGAGAAACTCGTGCCATTTCTATAAAAATAATCGAAAGAGTACAATCAAAAGAGTTAGATCAACAAAAAACCAGTCTATTTATAATTCAGATCGCTGAATTTCTTTTTTCTTCTCAAATAGAATTGTAATACGATGCTCTTGGGGTACAATTCAACAATACCAGAGTTTTTTTTCAAAACCACTGCTCTTTTTAGTTTCAGTTTTTTTATACTGGCGAAAAACGATATATGTGATCTAAAAATGGCGGTTGTGTATCTGAATTTCCCACTCAAAAGATACTTTGCAGCTGCAACACCGTCAAGAAGAAGACGGGTGATAATTATGGGAAATAGCTTGCCTTTAGGTAAGTTTTTGAATAGTAGAAATAGGTTATTTCGAAAGTTAAGATAGAGTTTTGCAGGGGATTCGTTTGGTAAAGTGCCACCACCCACGTGAAAAACTTTTGAGTTTGTAACAACTAGTAAGCTCAAGCCAGATCGTCTGATTCTCCAACAGAGATCAATTTCTTCCATGTGAGCAAAGAAATCTGCGTCAAATTTACCAGCGCCAATAAAAACCTCACGTCTGATAAGCATGCAAGCTCCTGTAGTCCAGTGAACTTCTAATGGCTTGTTGTATTGTCCAATGTCAGGTTCAAGTTCATCGAAGATTCTTCCACGACAGAATGGGTAGCCAAATTTATCCAGGTATCCGCCGCTTGCACCTGCATATTCGAAATGTGTTCTTCTATTTTCAGAAATGATTTTAGGCATTACAGCTCCAACTTCCGGGCTTTTTAATGCTGCAACTAAGGGCTCAAGCCATCCTGCCGACACTTCAACATCTGAGTTCAACAGTAGAATATACTTGTTCTTGCATGATTCAATAGCTAGGTTATATCCTCCCGCAAATCCGTAGTTTTTATCTAATTCAATGATGCTTATCTGAGGATAAGTTGCTTTTATCCAGTTTAATGACTCGTCGGTGCTTCCATTGTCTGCAATGATAATTTCAGCGAGGTCTGAAGGAGTGTATCTAATCAGAGCAGGCAAAAACTGTTCTAAAAAGTGTTTTCCATTCCAGTTTAATATGAGTATAGCTACATCAGGCATGATCACAAAGATATACTCTCAGGCTGGTGTTTCCAACGCCGATGCGACCAAAGCCAGTGTGTGGGGTTTTCAATGATAGTTTGTTCTAGTGCATGAATGTAAAATCTACTTATATCCCCATCCCTAACCTTTTCTTTTCCATCGTATAAGGGAATAAATTCGCCTGAATAATGCCCTGTTTTAACTTCACGAAACTTTAAGTATAAAACAGGTAGTTTGAACCTTAGAGCTAATTTCTCGCCTCCGGTAAACCATGCGGTTTGCTGGTTAAGAAAGTTTGTCCAGAAATGAATATCTCCTAAAGCAGGAATCTGATCAGCAATCAATAATAGCGCTCTGGGTTTTTGTCCGTTCTCTTTCTTTTCTTTTAATGCCCTGATAGTTCCTTTCATCGGAATTGGAATAACGCCACTTTTGGTTCTTAGTAGTTTACTTAAGTGATCAAATGTCTCACTGGTTTGCGGTTTATATATGCCTAGTACATCGTGACCATACGGACTAATGGCTCCCGGGCTCCACTCCCAGTTGCCTGTATGACCTGCTAGAATTATGATATCCTGGTTTTGTTCGGCGTATTCTGTTAAAATTTCTGGATTAATCACATTTACACGTTTCTTCAGGGCATAAACAGACCAGTGAACGGCCTTAAATGATTCAATGAGCATTCTGCCCAGCCACGCATAATATGATTTTTCAATGAGTAGCAAATCCTCCCCGGATTTATCCGGAAAGGATTTTTTTAGATTTTCACTAATGATCTGCTTTCTATATTTTAAAACTATTCTGAGAAACCAGGCAGTAACAGGAGATAGTGCATACAGCAGACCAATAGGTGGTAGAGTGATCAAACTAATTAGTCCGTAAAGAAAGTATGCCAGGATCTTTTTCATTTGGGCCAAGGTAATATACTGGTTATCTGATGATTCTGGAGGATGAGCGACTTCCCCAACCGGTATCAAATGAAGCGTCATCATAATTCCTCACAGATGTATTACGACCATGTAAGTCCACTTCCCAATAAGGGTTGAAAACTTCACCTCTTGCGTCAGAATGGATCAAAATATACTCAGTACCAACTAAATGTGGGTTGTAAAAAATGAAACGTTTATTTGTTTGATTACCCAGCGAATAGTAATGCCACATTATGTAAGGATATGAGTTAGGTTCATGATCAGAAAATTCTGAATCATTAGGTGCTCCATATTTTAACCATATTCTTCCCTGATCAGTCTCGAATCCATGCTTAATACGCGTTTTAAAACTTTGTTCAACACGCCATACTTCAGCCTTATAACGATTCCATTCTGCTTCAGGGTAATTGCTGTTTTTATTCTGCCAGAAGTTATATAGAAACTTCTGCATTTTTAATACATCTTTTGAATTAACAACATTTGTTAAGTACTGTTTTTCCATTTGATTGGCCACAGGATATAAACTTGCTACATAAAAGCGTATAGAATCTAGTTCTGTGATTTTTTCTGCAAATGTTGCAGTAATATCAATAGATTTAAGATCCTCAAGCTTTATTTCAGATCCTGGATTGTGACGTTGGAAGAAGATTTTGTTTACCAGTAGCTCGTCATTGTTTTTGTTACGTGCTTCCACCACCAGGTTGTAATTTCCGCTAGGCAAGTCCGCAATAGGAATAGTTGCAAAAACCACATTAACTGGACCTGCTTTTTGTCGTTGAAATCTATTGTAGTCAGATAGAGAAACTGTAGTTTCAAAGGATTCAAGGTAATATCTGAATAGAAAGTCTTCTCCTTTTTCCAGATTTTTATCGAGATTATATAGTTCTGTGTAGAAGGTGAGGTTTTTCACTTCATCTTCAAAAAAGTCACCTACGAATGGAATCAGGTCAAATCCGCTTTTTGATAGCATATTTACCTCTTCAGTTTTGGTGAAAGACTCAACAAACTGAAAATCTGAATAGCGTAGCTGGGCGTCGTCATATTCCAGAGAAATCATCTCAGCATGTTCAATAGGGTCAGAGTCAGA
>JAGLDP010000162.1 GCA_023145515.1 Bacteroidales bacterium | reverse complement strand
CGTGAATTATTGTCTTTCAAAAATAGTTCTAACTGATAAATACCGTAGGGGAGCGATATTCTCTGTTGGTCGATGAAGTTTGAAGAGATCATAGAGCTGTCTTCGATTTCTTCGCTCATCAAATTGTAAAATCTGAAATCGACAATTTCATTATCCTTTTTAAAAAGAATTTTCACTTCAATCGATGATTGGAATTTGCCTGATTCGGTTTTTATAAATTTAGCTGAAGAACTAAAAACTTTCAGGTAGGTTTCAACATACGGGCCTTCTACCGGGGAGAAGAACCTTGCATGATGGAATAGCGCCTGAAGACTTTGTGCCTTTAGGCCTGAGGAGATAAGGAAAAACAGGATAAGCAAAGTTACTGATAATCGTTTCATGACTTTGTATTTAAATAGTTAAAATCTTTATTACGAGTTTTATTGAGTTGATTTAATTTGGGTTTATAAGTGCCTTTGTCTCCTGGTCCTAAACCTACTCTGAATGAGTTTTTAGTAAGGGTCTCACTATTGTAAAACAATACTTTACCGGCTTTAACCTGAACAGCAACTTCCTCGTTTCGATCTTGTGCTGAAACAAGAAATGAAGTGCCTGTTACCCGGGCTTTTGCTTCACCAGTGTCAACGATAAAGGGATCTTTTGGATTACTGGTGACATTAAAATAGGCTTCCCCAAATAATTCGACGATACGTTGTTCTTTATTGAAGTTTCTTGAATATTTTAGTTTTGATCCATAAGTTAGAAAAACCTCACTGCCATCAGGAAGTAAATAGGCTACAGGCTCTGATTTTGTTCCCCTGATATTGACAATATCCTTTTGTGAATACCATATTATACCACTACCCAATACTAAAATAATAATCGCTGCTGCTTTCACTAACCATGAATTCATTAGCTTATATGGTTTTTGAGAAGAATCTATGTTTTCAGACTTTCTAATAGTACTACTTAAGCGATCCCAATCTGCTTCTAATTGCATTCTATTAGTTTGATTTGCATCCTCACTTTTCCAGATACTATGGATGAGATCAAATTCTTCCTGATTTTGAGTATTCGATACTAGCCATTCTTCTAAAGCAACTCTTTCATCCTGAGTTGATTCATTTGATAAGTAGCGGATTATTTGAGAATTATTTATCATATTGATGCTTATTATAATCACATGTTTGTGTTCTGACTATAAGACACCACAGAAAGAATAATCCCCTAAAGAAAAATTAGTTTTTGTATTTCTTGAGCTTTTGCTTCAGGATTTTGCGACTCCTGGCCAGATGATTATCGATAGTTTTTTCTGCAACACACATTATTTTGGCTGCCTCGCGGATACTTAATTCATCTATTTGAGTAAGTGCAAAGCTTTGATAGGCTTTTGGCGGTAAACTATTGATTGCTTTTTCTATTATTTCAAGGAGAAAAGGATCCACTGCTATTTGTTTATTCTCACCATATAGCCATGTTGCTATATATTGCTCCTGGAAGGCTCTTTTAATTTTATTGTGTCGTATATGGTTTAAAGCCTGGTGATTAATAGCAGTGAACAGATATGCTTTTAAAGAAGAATGAATTGATACTATATTTCTTTTTTCCCATAGTGTAAGGAAGACTTCCTGTACCATGTCACGGCTTACTTCCATATTCTTTACGAGGTGATTCCCATAACTTACTAAACCTTCATAGTAAAGTTCGAAAGCAGTTTTAAAGGCTTTCTCATCTCCCTGTTGGATAAGTTTTGCAAGTTGGTTTTCTTCGCTCAAAATATGTGTGTAATTACTTGAAATGCAAGTGGATAACGTCCATGAATTCTGAATGAATTTCTCCGTTAGAGCCAACGTAGTCTTCTCCAAACAGGTAGTTATTGCCCCCCTTGAAATCGCATACTTTGCCTCCTGCTTCTTTAATAAGTACAGAGCCGGCAGCTACATCCCATGGTTTTAAATGATACTCATAAAAGGCGTCATATCTGCCACAAGCTACATAAGCCAAATCCATCGCAGCTGAACCCAATCTTCTGATGCCATGGGTTTTTGTCATAAAAACACGTAGTGATGCCATATACTCGTCAATCAGACTGAAATCAGTATATGGAAAACCGGTAGCAATAAGTGATTCATTAAGCTTTTTCTTGTCGCTAACACTAATAGCTTTTCCATTAAGCCAAGCGCCCCCTTCTTTCCATGCATAGAAGCACTCTTTTTGGATTGGGTCATAAATCACTCCAAGAATTAATTCTTCATTATCTCTCAGGGCTATACTGATACAGAACGGACTTACACCATGAATGAAATTGGTTGTGCCATCAATCGGATCTATAATCCAATCGTATCGTTCCCCAACTTTATTTGAGGTGCCTTCTTCTGCAATGAATCCTGCTTCTGGCAGTATTATGGCAAGGCCTTCAACTAATTGCTGTTCAGATTCCTTATCTATCTGTGTTACAAAATCCATACTTGCTTTAACAGTGATCATGTCATCACTTACATGATTTACACTGTTTTCAAGAAAAGATCCAACATGTTTACATAATGTGATGACTTTCTGACAAGTTTGCTCGAGGTTCATTTGGTATTTGCTTCTAAGGTTATATAATCTTGGCTGTCATTTGCCCTCGTTTATTAAGTCCGGATAACCTGACTTGTATAGGAGTTTTGACAGTCTTCAGAACATCTTCAATATAAGTATCAATATAATTTTCTGTAAATCCTTTTATTATGCCAGGAGTTTTCCCTTCAGGAACAAGCCATCTGATTGATCCAATTTGAGAAGAGTAAAACTTGTGTTTTTTCTCATCGGATAGTTGATGAAGTCTTACTGAACGATCATCGCGAATCTTGTTTTGAACTGGCTTGGGAAAATCAGCTGCTGGAGTGCCAGGTCGTTCAGAGTAGGTGAAAACATGAAGGTATGATATTGGAAGGCTATTCAGAAACTGAACAGCATCTTCGAAGTTCTCATTACTTTCTCCCGGAAAACCAACAATGACATCCACTCCGATAGAGGCATCCGGTAGTTCTTTGTGAATGAATGTGACCTTTTTTTCAAAAGTCTCACGCAAATATCTTCTACTCATTTTTTGTAAAATCTCATCTGATCCAGATTGCAGTGGAATATGAAAATGAGGTGTAAAGTGGAGAGAGGTTTTTATAAAAAGGATAATGTCTTCAGTTAGAAGATTCGGTTCTATGGATGAAACCCTGAATCTGTGAGATCCTGGTATCAGGTCAATTGCTTTTAGCAGGTCTATAAATGACTCATCTGTTGATCTTCCAAAATCGCCGGTATTAACCCCGGTTAATACTATCTCTGGTATTCCTTGAGAAACCAAGTCTTTAACTTGCTCAACAAGTATTTTTATAGCTGGATTTCTACTTTTCCCCCTTGCTTTCGGTATTGTGCAGTAGCTGCATGAATAATCGCATCCATCTTGAACTTTCAGGAATGTACGGGTTCTTTCTCCAATAGATCTGGCAGAATGAAACTGATCAAGCTGATCTATGTTACAAGCTTGGATAATAGGAAGCTCATTATTTTCGAATTCATCAAGATACTGAGACAAATTAAATTTCTCATTAGTACCGAGCACAAGATCTACATCGTCAAAAGCTTTATTATCGCCTGATTTCAATTGAGCATAGCAACCCATGGCAACAGTAATTCCTTTGGGTGAAATCTTTTTTGCTTTTCGAATAGCTTGTCTGGTTTTCCTGTCGGCAGACCCAGTAACAGAGCAGGTGTGAATTACTGATATATCGGCTTCTTCCCCAAAAGGGATACGAATATAACCTTCATCCTCTAATTGTCGACCGATCTCAGAGGATTCTGAAAAGTTTAATTTACATCCCAGAGTATGAATAGCCACTCTTTTATTCTTCCCTTTTAACATGGGTTCAAAGATCGGGATTTTTTTTAGAGCAGATTACTTGCCAGTTCAGCCAGCTGGCTTCTTTCTCCGTGAACAAGGTTGACGTGTGCGAAAACTGCCTGTCCTTTCATTTTATCTGTGAGATAAGATAATCCATTAGATTTTGTATCCAGATAAGGGGAGTCAATCTGATGCACATCCCCGGTAAAGATAATCTTTGTCCCTTCTCCTGCTCTTGTAATTATTGTTTTTACTTCATGAGGTGTCAGATTCTGAGCCTCGTCAACAATAAAGAAGACTTTTCCAAGACTTCTACCTCGAATATATGCTAATGGAGTAATAATCAACTTCTCTTCCTGCATTAACTGATCAATTTTTTGAAACTCTTTTGATCGCTGATCGAACTGATGACGAATAACTGATAGATTATCATAGAGTGGTTGCATGTAGGGCTCAATTTTATCATGAGCATCACCAGGTAAATACCCTATGTCTCTGTTGCCAAGTGGAACGATTGGTCTGGCAAGAAAAATTTGATGATAATCACGCCTTTGCTGTAAAGCTGCGGCCAGTGCTAATAAGGTTTTTCCGGTACCTGCTTTTCCTGTTAGGCTAACTAGCTGTACATCAGGCCTAAGTAATGCATCAAGTGATAGTGCCTGTTCAGCATTTCGGGGGTCGATACCGTAGCACTTCTGTTTTTGAACAACGTGTATTGAGCTTGTTCTGATATCAAAAATGGATAAAGCCGATGACTTGTTTCCTCTCAGAATCATGTATTGATTAGCCTTAGGTTCGAAGCCAAGGTCAAATTCCTCAAGAGCCACTCCATCCATAGTATTATAAAGTTTCCCTATGGCTTCATCAGAAAGGTGCTCAATCAAAGGAATCCCTTCATACAAATAATCAATGTTAGTTATCTGTCCTGCTTTATAGTCTTGCGCTGTTAGTCCGATTGCTTTGGCCTTTATTCGCAGGTTCACATCTTTGGTAACCAAAATTACCTGCTTGTCGGGGTTCTTATTCCTTGCATAATCAGCAATAGCCAGTATTCTGTGATCGGGAATTTTTTCATAAAATGATTCTTCCATCTCACGTGAAAACGGTTTTCCGGTTTCAACATATAATCGTCCTAGTCCTAATCCAAGTGATATTCCTTCTGTGAACAAGAGTTCACCAGTAAGAACATCCAGCTCCCTGACGAATTCTCTTGCCTGGAAATTAATCAGATCATTTCCTCTTTTAAATTTATCTAACTATTCCAGAACTGTTATGGGTAGAATAATGTCATTCTCCTCAAATTGGTAAATACACTGATGGTCATGCAATAATACATTTGTGTCGAGAACAAAAATCTTTTTTAGATTATCCATTCTTAAAATATTGGTTCTTTTTAAAGATAATAAAAATGCGTGACTGATAGGGATACAAGATCGACAGTTTGCTTAACTTTGAGTAATATTTTTGTAAATGAGATGAATAAGTTCGAAAAGACTCTGGAATGGTTGTTTGCTCAGCTACCTATGTATCAAAGAATAGGTAAGGCAGCCTATAAATCTAACCTCGATATCACGATTATGCTTGATGAATATTTTGGTTACCCCCACAAAAAATTCAAAACTATTCATGTAGCTGGCACAAATGGTAAGGGCTCGGTTTCTCATATGCTTGCTGCGATTCTTTCAAAAGCCGGATATAAAACAGGCTTATATACTTCGCCCCACCTTTTAGATTTCCGTGAACGAATTCGGATCGACGGACAGATGATAGATAAACGGGATGTTGTTACGTGGCTTGAAAAGCATAAGAGTATTTTTGAGGAAATGCAACCCTCTTTTTTTGAAATGACAGTTGCTTTGGCTTATGATTATTTTGCGAAAGAGGCGGTAGATATTGCTGTGGTTGAGGTAGGGATGGGGGGACGACTAGATTCAACCAATATTATTACTCCTGAAGTTTCGATTATTACTAATATTGGAAAAGATCACACCGAATTTTTAGGGAATACTCTGGTCGAAATTGCGAGAGAGAAAGCTGGAATTATCAAATACGGTATCCCTGTAGTTATAGGTGAACGTCGCCCTGAAGTTATAGAAGTTCTTCAGAGCCGGGCAAACGAGTTGGAGGCTACTCTTTTTGACGCTAACCAGTTTTATCAGGTTCCATGCTCAGTTCGCACTCCTGATGGCAGACATCATTTTCAGGTTAAAAGAGGAAAACGATCTGTTTTTCCTGAATTGAGTAGTGATTTGTCGGGCATCGTTCAACGAAAAAATCTACCTGTGGTTTTGGAGGCAATTGAAGTATTAAAGCTAAACAAGTGGACAGTGCCAATTTCTGCAATTTATGAGGGTATTTCTAGTGTTAAAGAGGTTACTGGTTTGAACGGAAGGTGGGATATTGTGGAGACTGATCCTCTGTTAGTCTATGATACAGCCCATAATGAAGATGGTATTCGCAGTGTATTACACCAACTTGAAGAAACAAAATTTGATAAATTACATGTAGTTATTGGTGCTGTTAATGATAAAGCTATTGATAAAATACTACAGATGTTACCAGATGAGGGTTTTTATTATTTTACCAGAGCGGATATTCCGAGAGCTTTAGATGCAAAAGTGCTTGCTGCCAAAGCAGGGTTTTATGGTTTGAATGGTAAAATCACAGAGGATGTCAAAGAAGCGCTGGCTTTGGCTAGAAAAGAGGCAGCAAATGATGATCTGATTTTGGTTACTGGTAGCACTTATGTTGTTGCGGAGGCATATTGAGACAATCTGATAAATTAACAGTATCTTTGCGCCTCCAAATATATTTAAATGAGTTCATTCCAAGATTTTGGCCTTCGCCCTGAAATATTAAAAGCTATTTCAGCATTAGGTTTTGAAACGCCTACAGACATTCAGGCAGAAACTATTCCATTTTTACTTGACTCCAAAAAAGACCTGATTGCTATGGCTCAGACAGGCACAGGAAAAACCGCTGGTTTTGGTTTGCCGATACTTAATCAGATTGATCCCCAAACTCAGGGCGTTCAAAGTTTGATTTTATCTCCAACCAGGGAGCTGTGCATGCAAATTAGCAGTGATCTGAAAGCATATGCAAAAGGGATACCTGGTTTTCGTGTACTACCAGTTTATGGTGGAACAAGTATCCAACCCCAGATATCTGATCTTAGAAGAGGTGTTAATGTGGTTGTTGGAACCCCGGGTCGTACTTTGGATCTGATTAACAGGAGAATCCTTAAGGTGAATGCCATTAAATGGTTAGTGCTGGATGAGGCTGATGAGATGCTTTCTATGGG
>JAGLDP010000161.1 GCA_023145515.1 Bacteroidales bacterium | reverse complement strand
AGGGAAAAAAGACTGTCGGCTTGAGAAAACTTACTTTGCCTGTACATATTAAGACCTTCAAGGTCTGATTTATTTTTCCGTTCAATTACCACACAAACAGGAACCTGATCTACACATACTTCATATATCGTATTTTCAGGTGGCCAGTTGTTATTTCTAAGCTGAGCAGGGTCAATATACGTACTGGAAAAAATTCCATAATCCCAATCTGATTTCCCCCGGTTGTAGTAATTTATATAACTTAAGCCAAAGGGTGAGCTTTCATTGTAATAGTAATCTTTGAGCGGAAAATTTGAGGCCACTGTAACTATATCAGAGGATTTACCCTCATCTAAATAGTTCTCAAGCCAGTTAATAGCTTTGCTTATACCATGAAAATAGTAGTCTGTTTCATATCTGCCGTTTGCTTTGGTAACTCCACCTGCCAGTTTATTAAAATAGACATATTCAACAGGATGATTTTTTATTATGTGGATAGCAGGACCTGACATTCCGATAAAGAATAGTGATGATAGAAAGATATTCCACAGAACAGAATGATATCTTTTGGAAAGCCAGAACCAGCCAAGACCTGAAATAATGCAGATCATAGGGTAAATGAATATCAAATGCCTCCAGCCACCATATAGATTTGAACTATTAATTATTGTCCAGAGCAGAGGAAAAAGAGAGCTAAAGTATAGCAAGCTCAATATTGGCCAGGATATTCGTTTTGCGGAATATTTTATTAAAATAGAATGTAATACAAATCCTGCCAGGATGATGATGGGACTAGAAATAAGAATCCATTTTATGCCATAATACCAAGGCAGTTTTTCAGACCAGACCCACTCTCCGCTGAAGACCTGTCTGATACTTACCTCATAGTGAGTCATTACACTAAGTGCTTCAAAAGGATTTCTTATCGGATCTTGCAGGGCGTATGGCCAAAAGAGTATTCCTGCTATATATCCGAAGACAAGAGCCAATAGTAGAGCTCCAAGAAGTTTTATTCCGGGTAGCCATGTTTTAAGTAGCACCAATTCCTTTAGCTTGGTTTTGCTAAGCCAATTCAGAAAGGAGAATAGTAATACGATTGGAATAAGAATTAATCCTCCTGCCCGGGTTCCAAAAGCAGCTCCAAGTCCTAGAGCTATTACAAGCAACGGAAAAAGCCTGATTTTTGGAAAGAGTTGCATGCTTTTTATCAGTCCCCAAATAGCCATAACATACCCCATGGCAAAGGGTATATCTTTGAGATTGTTCAGCGAATGTCCGAGGATTTTTGGAGAAAGAAATAGCAATAATGCTGTTAACAATCCTGCTTGGTATCCTCCGAGTGACACCGCTATAAGTCCGGAAAAGAGAATTAATAAAAAGCCAGAAAAGGCATTCAGAATGTGTCTTACTGTGTAGGGAGACGTGGTGTTCAGCAGGGAGTTTATTGAGTAAGAAATATTATCAAAGACCTGGCCATAGTATTTAAGATGGGTTTCGGGTGTATTTAGTGCCGAGAGATCAGTTTTGCCTGAAGAGAAATACTTATTGACATATTCAGAGTGCTGATAATGTACTGGCTCATCGCCAGAAATACCAGCATCAAGACTTAGAAAAACAAGCAGAAAGAACATTAAGCCAAGAACCAAGCAAAACACTTTTTTGGCTGAAAGCAAGTCATATATTGACTTTAGGCGGATCATACTTACTGATGAAATTCTCTGACAAAATAGAGGGGACGTTTCTGGCTTTCTTTATAGATACGGTAAACATATTCACCAATAACTCCCATAAAAGTCAATTGAATGGATCCGAGAAAATATATGGCAAGTACTGTTGATGACCAACCCAGCAGTGCAAATCCCATAAGCTTAGCGATAAGAGTGTAAACTCCAGCAAGGAAGAATACTATGATACCAATAACACCCAGATATAGGCAAATTTTGATTGGCACTTTAGAAAAAGAAAAAATGGCATCTGAACTCAGAGAGAGTAATTGAGAAATTCGCATTTTAGATGTCCCTGAAAAGCGGGGAGACCTCTCATACTCGACAAATCCTTGCTGATAACCAATAAGTCGTCTTAAGCCAGGCAGATAACGAACGCTTTCTTGAAATGACAGAATTGCTTTAAGCGCTCGTCTGTTCATTATGCTGAAATTTCCAACATTGTCCATATCCGGAAATCCAGACAAGCGCTTAAACAATTTGTGAAATGATTTGGTCAGTATTGGCCTGCGACTAATCTTTGGTGGGTTGATTCGTTTTCCATATACAACATCGAGATCTTCGCTGAAAATTTTGTCATACAAATCAACGATTACTTCAGGTGGGTCTTGCAAATCGCCATCCATTAATGCAATATATTTCCCTTTTGCCTCATGCATACCAGCAGTGTAAGCCGCCTGATGTCCGAAGTTTTTGGATAGTTGAAGAACCTTAATAAGAGGATTTTTTGCGCGTATTTTTAGCAGAAGAGCAAGAGTGTTATCGGTACTGCCATCATCAACCATGATAATCTCATACTCTTTATGGATTTGGATCAGGGCATTAGTTGTGCGGCTGACCAGTTCTGCAACACCATCAGCTTCATTATAAAGTGGTATAACAACACTTAATTCCATGCTTATTTATAGCGCGATCCAAATATTACCGTCTTTATTTGACTGTACGGCAGATTCAATAAAGCGCATTCCTCTAACGCCTTCTTCAATTCCTGGAAACTGTCCGGGAACCGTTGTTTCATTATTAATAGCTTTCGCAGCACCCTTATACAGATTTCCAAATGCTTCATAAATACCCTCAGGATGACCAGGAGGAAGCACGTGACTCTCTTGTGCAAAGTCGGTCAGGAAGCCATATCCTGGTTTGATAATCTCATAAGGAGCATTTTCATGCAGCATTTTCAATTCGTTTGGGTTCTCTTGCTTCCAATGGAAACCGCCTTTGGATCCATATACTGATATCTGAATGTTGTTTTCTTCTCCGGTTGCTATTTGAGAAACAAGAATTACACCGGTAAGGTTTTCTTTGAATTGAAGCAAAACATTTCCATCCAGATCCAAAGGGTTACTATCTTTAAGATTATTTAGAACAGAAAGAACAGCAGTAGCTTCCAAACCGGTAGCATATTCAACCATATTGAAAGCATGTACACCAATATCTCCCAAGCATGAGCTAATGCCAGAGACTTTTGGGTTTAGTCGCCAAGTAGCAAGCTTGCCCTCTCCACCATGGATAATAGGATTAATCCACCCCTGAAGGTATTTAGCTTCAACGCGCTGAATATCACCTATTTCGCCTGCTTCGATTCTGCGCTTCATTTCTCTCACCATTGGATATCCGGTGTAGGTATGAGTGAGGGCGAATACCAGGCCTTTTTCAAGAACGATTTCCTGAAGTTCTATTGCTTCTGCAGAAGTTATTGTTACGGGTTTCTCGCAGATAACATGAAAACCATTTAAAAGGAGTTTTCTGGCATGTTCAAAGTGCAGATAATTTGGAGTAACAATAGATACTACCTGAATTCTTTCTCCTTCAGGCATTCCAAGCTCACCTTCGATAAAAGTGTAGATATTTGGATAAACCCGATTAAGGTCCAGGTCTTCTTCTACAGCAAACTCTTTTGATCGATCGTAATCAAGGTCAAAAACTCCTCCAACAAATTCGTACTTATTTGAAATTTTAGCAGCAATTCGATGGGCTCCTCCGATAAAGGCTCCCTTGCCGCCACCTATCATGCCCCAGTTTAATCTTTTCATAATTAACTTGTTTAAGCTTTTGCGCTCAGCTCTTGTTTTCTCATAGTGGCAAAAACAACAGCAAAAATGACAATTAGTATTGCGGGAAGAATAGCAGTATATCTCAATATTTCCATTCCTGTTGCTCCGCCATCGGTAAGTGCTCCAGATATTGGTAGAAATATACTGGTTGAGAGCATACCTGCACCTCCGAAGATTGATAATCCGAGTGCTCCTGTTTCAGGCATTTTCTCAGAAACGAATCCTAACATGGTAGGCCAGAAAAAGCAAATTCCGATTGCAAAGACTGCGGCAGACAAAAATGTAGCAGTTGCCCCAGTGAAATAACTCATTAATAAGAGTCCGATCATACTTACAACAGCTGAGAACATTAGCATGCCAGTAGTATTGATCTTTTTTATGATAGGACCGGCAAATCCTCTTCCGAGTGCCATGAGGCCATTAATAAATGCTAGTACCAGAATTGGTTTTGTTCCTGTTCCTTCAAGCAAAGAACTGATCCTTTGTCCGGTAGTAAGTTCAGTTGCAGCTGTAAGAAGCATAGCGAAGAGCATGATCAGGAATACTGGTTTAAAGATGGCTTTCCACATGCCTTTGTATGATACACCCATTTTAACTCTTTCTGTAATCGGAAATTTTTGCCCCCACATCATTACTCCATATACAATAAGAGGAACAACTAATGTGCCTACCAGAATTGACCAGTGCCATTCCATAACATCCATGATGATATATGAGGCAACGCTTCCGATTACTATTCCACCCGGGAACCATACATGGAAACGATTTAGCATTTTTGTTTTATCATTCGGAAATATGGTGGCAACCAGAGGGTTGCATGCAGCTTCAACACTACCATTACCGATACCAATAAATAGAGTTCCGATGAATAATGTCCAGAAATTAAAAGCAAAAATGGTTGCCACAATTCCAATCAGATGAAGAAAGAATGCAATTCTGACAAATCTTTTCATTCCAAGTAAATCAACTAACGGTCCGCCAATAAACTGGGCAAGAGTAAAACCCCAGAAGGCTGTTCCTACGGCAAGGGCAATATTTCTTGCACTTAAGTCAAATTCTGCCCCCCATACATTTTCTAATCGGGCACGGATAGCGAAAGTCATTGCTGTGGTAATCAGCGCAACGCAGCTCATCAAGAACAGGCGTTTGGCATTGTACTGTTGTTCAGTCATAATACTTGGTTTAGATTAATCTACTATTTGAGTGAATAGCTTATAAAATTAACAGTTTTTTTTAATTTTGACTTATAGAAATATATGTAGGCTTAAAAAACATAAAATTATCAATCATGGCACGACCAGTTACACTTTTCACCGGACAATGGGCTGATATGTCTTTTCAAACAATTTGTGAGAAAGCCAGAGACTTTGGTTACGACGGGCTAGAGCTTGCTTGCTGGGGTGATCATTTTGAAGTGGATAAAGCCGATCAGGCTTATTGTGATAATAAAAGGGAGATACTTTCGAAATACGGATTGAATACCCGGGCTATTTCTAATCATCTTGTCGGACAAGCGGTTTGTGATATTATTGATATCCGGCATAAGTCAATTCTGCCAGATTATATTTGGAAGGATGGGGATGCTGAGGGTGTAAGGAAACGTGCTGCCGATGAGCTGGTTAAAACTGCTGAGGCTGCAAAGCGCTTAGGAGTGAGTGTTGTAAACGGGTTCACTGGCAGTTCAATCTGGCATTTGAATTATTCTTTCCCTCCTGTTCCGCCTGAAATGATAGAGGAGGGATATGCGGATTTTGCCAGACGGTTCAAGCCGATAATGGATGAGTATGAAAGCTTGGGAATAAAATTTGGACTTGAGGTTCATCCTACAGAAATTGCTTTTG
>JAGLDP010000160.1 GCA_023145515.1 Bacteroidales bacterium | reverse complement strand
TGAATGACGGAAGGTATGTGGACTAATAGTTTTTTTTATTCCGACCTCTGCGGATAATTGTTTGACAATTTGAAATATCATTACCCTGGATAAGGATTTGCCAAATTTATTCAAGAAGATATGGTCTTCAAATCCTGGCTTAGGATCAGAATGAGGAAGATAGTCTTTGATCAGGATTCTTAAGGAAGAGTGCGCTTTACCCCCAAGAGGAACCAGACGCTCTTTATGACCTTTGCCAATTACCTGAATGTAGCCGTCTTTGAAATGAATTTGTGATCTCAATATTCCGATGCATTCAGAAACTCTTAAACCACAACCATATAATACCTCAATAATCGTTTTGTTTCTGAAACCAGTTGCTTGGCTGAGATCAATACCGCTAATAATTGACTCGATTTCTTCTATTTTTAATACTTCAGGTAAGTGTCTTCCAATTTTTGGTCCCTCAAGAAGACTTGCAGGATTATGGTCGATGATTTTTTCAATAATTAAAAATTTGAAGAAAGATTTTATTCCGGATACAGTTCTCGCTTGAGATCTGACTGCGAGCTTAGCTTTGTTGAGTTCTGTGATAAATTCGCGTAAGTGACTTAATTCAATTTGATTGATGTCTAATCCGGGATAATACGATTCAAGATAGTTGAATAATCTCCTGACATCCCTGTCATAGCTCTCATTGCTGTTAGTAGCCAGACCTCTCTCAAGTCTTAGATAGTTCAAGAAAGGCTGTATGTAAGGAGTATTATCAGACATTATTACGAATTATGATATAAAAATAAGCTTTTCTTCAGGTTTTCGTACTTTTGTGCAAAACCTAAATACATGAAAATTCTGATTCTTAATGGTCCTAATTTGAACTTGCTCGGAAAGAGAGAAGTGGAACTTTATGGCAATAAGTCATTTGAGGATTATCTGGAACTGTTGAAAGATTATTTTGCTGAAATTGAACAAGATTATTACCAGTCAAATTGGGAAGGTGAATTAATTGATCAACTACATTCAGCAGTCAGGAATTATGATGGAGTTATCTTGAATGCAGGTGGTTACACTCATACATCAGTTGCCTTGGCAGATGCGATTAAGGCAGTTGAGATTCCTGTAGTTGAGGTACATATTACTAATATTTTGAATCGAGAGGACTTTCGGAAAACCTCCTTGATAGCTGCTGGTTGTGTTGGTAGTATCAGCGGATTTGGTTTTGATTCATATCGTTTAGGTATCGAAAGTTTACGAATCCTATTTAAAAAATAAATGAAGCATACAAAAATAGTTGCTACGATATCTGATCAGAGATGTGACGTTCCGTTTTTAACCAAGCTATATAAAGCTGGAATGAATGTAGTACGAATAAATACTGCGCATCAGGATATAGAGGGCTCTCTTAAGATGATGAAGAATATTCGTCAGGTTTCAGAAAATATCGCAATTCTGATTGACACTAAAGGCCCTGAAATAAGAACAACTGTTACAAGAGATCCTATTGAGGTTAAAACTGGTGATGTCTACATATTTATAGGTGATCCTGATCGCCCTTCTGTTCCCGGACTGGTAAGTGTGAACTATACTGGTTTTGTAAAAGATCTTTCCATTGGAAATAGAATCCTTATTGATGATGGTGATTTGGCTTTTGTGATTACTGATAAAAAGGATAATCAAATTATTGCAATAGCAGAGAATGATGGATGGATCAAGAGTAGAAAAAGCATTAATCTACCTGGTGTATCAATGAATCTGCCATCCTTAAGTGAAAAAGACAAGGCATATATTGAGTTTGCCACACGCCATGATGTGGCATTTATTGCCCACTCTTTTGTGAGGAGAAAAGAGGATGTCTTAGCAATAAAACAAATACTTGGCCTTAACAAGTCGAAAGTTAAGATTATTGCAAAAATTGAAAATCAGGAAGGTGTTGATAATATTGACGAAATCCTTGATCATGCCTATGGTGTAATGGTTGCCCGCGGAGATCTTGGTATTGAAATTCCCGGAGAGCAAATTCCTGTGATTCAAAGAAAAATTATTGATATTTGTCTCAGACGAAAGCGTCCGGTTATTGTTGCCACTCAGATGCTTCACTCAATGATCGAGAACCCTCGTCCAACAAGAGCAGAGATCTCAGATATTGCTAATGCGATATATAGTCATACTGACGCAATAATGCTAAGTGGTGAAACTGCATATGGGAAATATCCTGTTGAGTCAGTACAAATGATGAGCAAGGTAGCCCACGAAGTAGAATCTCAAAAAGAGCGCAGAGAATTCTCTATCTCTTCAATTAATAATGAAATTGCAGCATTTCTTGCTAATGCTGCTTACCAAGCCTCACTTGAGCTGCCTAGCAAAGCTGTGATTGTGGACTCGCAGACAGGGAGAACTGCAAGATTCTTATCTGCATTCAGGAACAAAAATACTATTCATGCTGCTTGCTATTCTAAAAGAGTGATGAGAGAACTGTCGTTATCTTTTGGCGTTTCTGCCTTTTATTTAAAACAAAAAAAAGGTACAGACGCTTTTAAACGGGCAGTTGCAAACTATCTTTTGGATAACGAAATAATAGAATTGGAAGATATGGTAATACTGGTTGGTGGAAGTTTTGGTCCGCGAAAAGGTGCTACATTTATGGAAATAAGCACAATTGGTGATTTAGCCAATGTTTAACTTTCTGGCAAAACTCATAGCTTCATATATTATCTTTTCTTCATCTGCATTAAGAATAATACGGTCTTTCATAACAAAGCGTCCATTAATAAGTAAATGCTTGACATCACTCTCTTGCATTGAGTAAACTATCTGAGCATAAGGATTATACAGGGGTTGCATGTGAGGAGAATCAATATTAATAAACTGTATGTCTGCTGATTTGCCAATTTCAATTGAGCCTAAACTATTTTGCATCTTGTAAGATTTTGCACCATTAGATGTAGCAATACTTAAAGCTGTTTTAGCATTCAAAATTGTTGAATCAAGGTGTGATAGTTTTTGTAGCTTAATCATCATTTGCATATCGCGTAGTAAACTCATATTATTGTTACTCGCGGCTCCATCTGTTCCTAATCCCAGACATATCTCAGAATCTAAAAGTTTTGGTATAGGTGTAATTCCTGAAGCCAATTGCATATTGCTGTTTGGCAGAGTAATTACAGAAACCTCTTTTTCTTTGAGTATTTCAATATCATGATCTGACAGATGAATACAATGGTAGCAAATGGTGTGAAAATCAAAAAAACCTAAATCATTAAGGTATTCAACTGGTGTTTTACCATGAGTTTTTAAACTCTCTTCAACTTCACGACTCGTTTCAGATACATGAATTGTTGATGGAATTTTCAGATCCTTACTAACTTCTGAAATTGATTTTAAAACAGAGGTAGAACATGTATAAGGCGCATGAGCAGATATTGAAAGGGAAACCAAGGATTCATCTCTGTATTTATAATATAGATTTCTGGTATAATGAATCCCTTCAGTAGGCGTTTTTTGATTTGGAGTAGGAAAATCTAAAATGGCTTCACCGAGAATGCATCTCATGCCTAATTCAATGCTGGCTTGTGCAACTTCATCTTCAAAAAAATACATATCAGCAAAAAGATTCGTTCCGGAGCGAATCATCTCAATGCCAGATAGTAAGGTGCCAAGACGCACGTTTTTAGCATTAATGTATTTTTTTTCGGCAGGCCAAATGTATTCTTGTAACCAGGTCATTAGAGGAACATCATTTCGTAAGCCTCTGAATAACGACATCGCCGCATGATTATGAGCATTAAAGAATGGTGGGAGCAAAATCATGTGACTGGCGTCAATAAGGTAATCTGCATTTATGGGACCTAGGTTTTCTACAGAACCGATATGTGCGATTTTTCCATCTTTGATTAGAATATTTGTCTCGACGAATTCTGTAAAAGCTGCATCCATAGATAATATATGGGCATTTTTTATCCAAATATCATATTTCAATTGAGATGAATTCATTATCTATTTTTCATAAATTGAGCAATTTCTAAGCCCATTTTTTTGCATCTGTCAAGTATCCCTCCTTCGTCTAATGTTATTATCTCTCTGTCTTTCATGATAATCTTTCCATTTACAATCAGACCAGTAACATCTTCTGAATGAGAACTGTAAACCAGAGTTGATGTTATGTCATAACTCGGGATATTATGAATATCTGCGGTTTCAATGATTTGCATATCAGCTTTATAATCCTTTGTAATTTGGCCAAGGAGCTTATGTCTGTATATCCTATACCCATTGGCTGTAGCCATTCTTAAAGCTTGAGGAGCAGGTATACTAGAGGCATCCTTTTGGATAACCTTATGCAACTTTGCAGCTGTTTGCATTTCACGCATCATACTCAAATTATTGTTGCTAGCAGCACTATCAGTTCCCAGTCCAACAAGCACGTTTTGTTCTAGTAAACTGGATACAGGACAAGCTCCGCTTCCCAAAAACATATTACTCTGCGGATTGTGAATTACAGGAATATCATTGTTACTCAGTATCTTGATATCTGAATCAGATAAATGAACCCCATGAACCAGAATAAAATCAGTATCAAGAATCCCTGTTGATTCTATCAGTTCAACAGGAGTTTTTCTGTATGTTTTTTGTGACCATTCAAATTCACTTTTTGTTTCGGCAATATGACTAGTTGTAAGGATATCCCATTGTGTTGCTCTTTTTGCGGCTTCTTTATATAGCGCCGGATTTGACGTGAAAGGAGCATGAATTGCAAGATAAATATGAATCAGATCAGAATCAGAGTACTCAGTAAGCAATGACTCTATATACTTGTATCCATCTTCAGGACTTTGGCATGCCGGAGTGGGAGTTTTGAAAATTGCTTCACCGAGATATGCTCTTAATCCTGCTTCTTCAAATGCTTTTCCTACTGCTTTTGTATGAAAATCCATTGTTGCTACAGCACCCGTTCCTGATCTGATCATCTCCAGAAGAGATAACTGTGATCCTAAGTAAACCATTTCAGGATTGCAAAATCTTTTTTCTAAGGGCCAGATAACTTTCTGAAGCCAATCATGCAGAGATAAATCAACACCTAAGCCTCTGTATAACGATAGGCTGGGGTGGGTGTGCTGGTTGTAAAATGGAGGTAGTACTACAGATGTTTTGGCATCAATATAATCAGTTGCTATATATTGTCCGCGATCTAATCTAGATCCTACGTACTGAAAATTATTGTTTTTAATCAGTATCGTTCCATCCTCAATCTGAGTTGCAGATTCATCAAGACATAAAATATATCCTGCATCGATAGCAATATCAGCTTTGAAAAATTCCATTATATTCGATCAAATATCGTTACTATTTTCAATTAAAAAGGTAAACGTTCAAAAATTAGTATCAGGGAAACACCCATGCCGGCCCCAGAAAAAACCAGGTTCCATTCTCTTTGTTTAGTATTAAGCAGATTAACAAATATTACTCCAAGTAATAAAAAACATGCTACAATAAGTAACTGCCCAAGTTCTACACCTAGATTGAATGAAAACAAAGGACCAGCAAGTGACTTTTCTGAACTCAATAAAGCTCTTAGGTAGTTAGAGAATCCTAATCCATGTATCAGTCCAAAAAATAAAGCCATAAAGTACTTGAATTTATGATGGATATTGGAGAAGCTCTCTTTCCGCTGGATGATATTAGCAATGGCCGTAACAAGAATAGTGACAGGAATCATGAATTCTATCCATTCACCTGCAATCCGAATAATATCAAAGGTTGCCAAAATAAGAGTGATGGAATGGCCAACTGTAAATGCAGTAATGAGAATTAATATTTTTTTCCAGTCGTTGATTATATAAACCGCACAAAGAGTAATGATGAACAAAATATGGTCATATCCCTTAAAATCAGCAATGTGGCTTAGTCCGAGATTGAAATACATATGGAAAGTGCTCATAGGATAAGTATTTTGCCTCTAAAAATATTAATTTTGCTAATGAATCATTAATCTAATGACTTGAAATATCTGTTTTTATTATTGATCTCATTTTTGCTTTTAGCTTTTCATCCCTTGCATGTTAGTTTTGTCAATTTGGATTATTATCCAAAAGAAGAAAAGTGCATAGTATCAGTAAAAGTATTTTCTGACGACTTTGCTTCAATTTTGAGAAAAAAATATGGTGCAACCCTTCTTAAAGAGAGAGACACTTTGTGCCTTAAGGATGCAGAAGTTTTTAATAAATATATAAGAGAAAATCTGATGATCAACTTGAACGGTAGTGCTGTTTCTATGGAACGATGGAGGGTCGACTCTGTGAAAAACAACTTTGAGGCTAGTTGGCTTTATTATTCTTTTGATTTTGGTGACCAATTGCAAGAAGTCTCGGTCAGAAACACTATCTTTTTCGATTCATTTAATGATCAGAAGAACCTTATGGTTATTGGAAATGGCGAAAAGGAAAAAGCATTACAATTTACACGAAGAAAACCAATTTGTTCTATTCAATTCTGACGTAATGGTTTAGTTTTTATTCTAGATGATGATACAATAAATGAAAGTATTCAAGTATATACTACTTATTATAGGGTTTGTGTTTTTAGCCGGCTCACCTGGTCCGCCAGCACTCCCCACTCATAATCGAGCTGGTGAAATTACTTATGAGCAAATTGGTGACCTAAGTTATAGGATTACAATAATAACATATACTGCTACCGGGCCCGGACCTGTAGCAGATCGTGAACATCTTGAAGTCGAATTTGGCGATGGAATTACTGCTCTTGTTAAAAGGATAGAAGAGGTTTATTTACCTGATTACTACAAAAGAAACAAATATGTTTGGGAGCATACTTTTCCCGGACCAGGGACTTATCAGATTGTAGTAGAAGATCCAAATAGAAATAAAGGAGTCAAGAATATTCCAAATTCTGTTCAAGTAGTTTTTTCTATCAAGACAATCCTTATTATTAACCCTGAAATTGGTTACAACAGCACACCTGTTCTTTTAAATCCTCCTATTGACAAAGCTGCTAAGGGGTATACATTCATTCATAACCCTGCTGCTTTTGACCCTGATGGGGATAGCCTCTCATATAAATTAGCTATTTGTACGGGAGAGGATGGTCGCGAAATAAAAGGATACACACTTCCTCCATTTACAGATTCTCTGCTTGTAAATGAATTGACTGGTGACTTAATATGGGCTGCTCCTGCAGATACTGGAAAGTACAATGTAGCGATGACTATTGAGGAATGGCGAAAAGGCGTTCAAATTGGAAGAATCCAGCGTGATATGCAAATTGAGGTTTTCCTTACTGATAACAAACCACCTGAGATTGAAGATATCGGATTATTCTGTATTCTGGCGAATGAGGAGTTCAGTTATAATATAAACGCAATAGACCCTGATAATGATTCTATTCAGCTTGAAGCAAGTGGAGGTCCACTTAGCCTCAAGCCAGATCCAGCTACCTTTAAGCAAACGATGTCAGTTCCTGGTAGAGCTGAGGCGCATTTTTCATGGCAAACAAATTGCGATTTGGTAAGAGCTCAGCCATATTTGGTTATCATCAAGGCAAAGGATAGGAATCCTGAATTGCAGCTTATAGACAGCAAAAATCTTGAGCTGTATGTCCATTCTCCTGCTCCTCCTTCTCTTACAGCTACTCCTGGCTCAGCTTCGATCCAGCTTGATTGGGATGCTTGTCCGTGCTCAAATAATACAGGTTACAAAATATATAGAAAGGTTGGGTCTCGAAGTTTTGATCCTGATGAATGTGAAATAGGGGTGCCTGAAGAGCTCGGATATAAGTTAATTGAAGAAATTGAAGGAGCACAGGTATTTACCTATTCAGATAATAATCATGGAAATGGGCTACAGCAGGCAACTGAGTATTGCTATAGAATTACGGCCGTGTTTGCTGATGGAGCTGAGTCTTTTGCAAGTAATGAAGCTTGTAGTCAGTTAGTACAAGGTTCTCCTATGATTATTCAGGTAAGTGTTCTGAATACTGATCTTGATAAGGGAGAGATTCAGATTACCTGGCTGAAGCCAGATCTAACGGATGTAGAGGATGTTGCAGGTCCATTTATTTATCGAGTTTATCGATCTGAAGGCATGTTTATGCAAGAGAAAATATTGGTAGATTCACTTGATGGCCTCAATAGCACTACATTTATTGATAAGAATATTAATACACAGTTGAAGCAATGGTCATATCAGGTTGAGTTAGTGAATGCAGATCCAAATGATTACAGGTCTATAGGGGTGCCACAGGTAGCATCATCTGTCTTCCTTGATTTGTTGCCTTACCATGCGTCTCTTGATCTGCGATATAATAGTAATGTACCTTGGGAAAATCGAAATTATTCGATATTTGAACTCATAGGAGGATCTTTAGATTCTATTGCGAGTACTAATGCTGGTAATTACAGAATTAGTGATTTAGAGGATGGCGAGGAGTATTGTTATAAAGTTATTGCTAATGGATTTTTTGAGGAGTATTCTTTAGGACCAATGCAAAATCATTCGCAGCTTGCTTGCGGAATTCCTATTGATAGCCTAGCTCCTTGTCCTCCAATTCTAACCGGACAAAGTATATGTGATAGTCTGGCTAACCACTTGATATGGAATAATGTGAATGATTCTTGTTCTTCAGATGCAAAAAAATACAGTATTTATTACAGAACCAGCCTGGATGGAGAGATGGTGCTTCTTGATTCTGTTAGTCAAATCAAGCAAACAAATTATTGGCATTTTCCTGAAGGTTCTATGGCAGCATGTTATGCTGTAACCGCTACTGACTCAGTAGGCAATGAGAGTGAATATTCAAATATTGTTTGTCTGGACGCATGCATTAATTATGAACTACCTAATGTGTTTACGCCAAACGGAGACGGAATAAATGATTTACTCAGGCCTTTTCCTTATAATCTGGTTGATAGAATTGAGCTAAAAATATTCTCAAGATGGGGAAATACAGTTTTTGAGACACGTGACCCGGATATTAATTGGGATGGAAAGCATTTTCAAACAGGCAAATTAGTCTCTTCCGGGGTTTATTACTATATCTGTGATGTTTATGAAAAGCGACTGACAGGGATGGAGCCAAGGTATTTGGTAGGTTTTATACATGTAATTTATGGAGGTGATATAAATGATTAGCAAGCTGCATATATCTACTCGGTACTTTATTTCTTTGGCTTTGTTGCTTTGTACTGCTAATTTGGCTCAAAGCCAGAATAATGAATTATTAAAAGCAGCATTTTTACTTGAACAAGGTAGATATACTGACGTTTTGAAAATCATTGATCCATTAGAATACTCTTCTCAAGAGTCGACATATTATTTTGATATTTTAGGAGAAGCTGCTTTTCAGACTGGTGATTATGATAAATCATTAAAAGCATATCTGAGAAGAATTGAGTTGGAGAACCCAGGACAGGCACATTATCAACTTGCCAGGATTTACTTCATTAATAAGCAGAGTGTCTTAGGTTATAAGGCTCTGAGAGCTCACTTAAACACAGATAATCGACTGTTTATTCAGCAAATTCTAGCTGATGAAGCTTTTGATCATAAGGAAAGCGACCGTGAATGGATTCGATTTTGGTCTGAGGGATGGTATTCTGAGAAAGATGATCTTATTGCTGAAGCAAACTTCCAACTTAAAGAAGATATCCCTGATACAGGTACCTTTGATCAGCTTAGGTTATTGTTTCCTGATGAACCACAGTCTTGGTTTCTGTCGGGTCGCTTTTTTGAACTGACAGGAAAGCCAAGGCAGGTAAATGCCAATATATCAAAGGCTATAGAGCTTGATCCTGAATGTGTCGAATTTATAAACTATCATGCAGTCTATTATGCCGCTTCAAAAAAATATAGAGAAAGTTCCTCTATGATAGAGAAATCGTTGGCAATAAATCCTTATCAACCCTCACTTTGGATGCTCAGGATTAGTAATCACCTGGATATGGGTAATAGCCAAGTTGCAATGAGAGAGATGCGATATCTTGAAATGATTGGGATTGAAAGTCCGGATTTATGGACAGCCTTAGCGATGCAAGTTAGAAATACCAATATTCAATCTGCAATTAAATTGCTGGATCGTGTAATTAGACAAAGCCCTCTAAGCAAAACGGCTTTGAATTATAGAGCAGATCTTTACTGGGAAAATATGTCTTATGACAGCGCTATGAAAGATTGGGCAATGTCTTTGGATGTGGATCCTAAACAAGCTGAAATATACTATGTCAGGGGTGAAGCCAGACATCAACTGGGTAATCTTTCCGGAGCTTGTCATGATTGGAGAAAAGCCCTGCGATATGGCCATCGTAAGGCTTTGGATATGTTGTATAAGTATTGTGATTAAGACTCCAAATCTATTGCTTCTTGTTTCTGGATTTTGATTTTGATTTTGATTTTGGAGTTTTGCCTTTAATTTCCTCATCCATTCGGGGATAGGTTTTTTCCTCTACTTTTCTGAAAATAAAATACAAGCCAACAAGTACAAGTGGGATGCTTAACCATTGTCCCATATTCATTGTCATGTTATCCTCAAAGGCAACCTGATTCTCTTTCGTAAATTCAATCAATATCCTAAAACCAAAAATCAGACTCATGAAAAGACCAAAAAGTCTACCTGGTTTGTTTCCGGCGTTAGTTTTCCAGTACAAAAACATCAGAAGAGCAAAAATGCCAAGATATGCGAGTGATTCATATAGTTGTGATGGATGACGGGGAGCCATATCATGACTGACAAAAGTGAAGGCCCAGGGAATATCAGCTGGTTTGCCAATGATTTCTGAATTCATCAGATTTCCCAGGCGAATAAATGTGCCTGCAAGAGCTGATGGCACTACAACACGATCAAAAATCCAAAGTACTGAACGCTTGCTGTACTTTTTTGACCAGATATATAATGCTAGTACTATTCCAATAAAACCTCCATGACTGGCAAGACCACCATGCCAAATCTTAATAATTTCACCTGGGTTATTCTGATAGAATGCCCAATCATAGAAAAAAACATGTCCTAGTCTGGCTCCCAAAACAGTACCAATTACAACAAAAAGAAATAAGCTATCAACAAGATCCTTATTGACGCCTTCCTTTTGAAACATTCGGGTCATAATTATGATTCCAGATACAAAACCCAGGGCAAAAAGAAGGCCATACCATCTAACTTCCCATTGACCAAGTTGTAATAATATTGGATTAATATCCCAAACGATTCCTTCTATCTTATCCATTATATGCACTATTAAGTTTCCAAAGTTAGCTTATATATAATACTGTTCAAAATATTGAAACGTGAAGCTAAAAGAAATATTCTATCTTTAGCAAAAATCAATTAAACCCAAGATTATGAAAAGACATACCCTTGTTATTTCTTTTTTGATGATTATTTCTCTAACTCTTACGAGCTCAGTGTTTTCGCAGGATAATTCGGGCAAACGATGGAAAATGGGTGGCGTACCTGCAATTGCCTATGATTCAGATATGGGGTTCAGATATGGGGCTCTGGCCAATTTTTATGACCATGGTCCTGATTTAGAACTGTATCCGGCATACAGACATTCTTTATATGTTGAATGGTCACACACCACAAAAGGAAATGACATTAAACAAATGAAGTATGATTCTGAATATCTTATTCCGAAAGTCAGAGTTACTGCTTTAGCAAGATTAGAAACAGAACAGGCAATGGACTTCTATGGGTTCAATGGTTATGAATCATTATATGATGCTGCCTTTACTGATATTGCCAGTGATGAGTATAAAACACGAATGTATTACAGAATGAATTTCAGGTCGTTGAGATTAAAGGCTGATTTTCAAGGCGAACTTGGTTTTAAGAAGCTTAGGTGGTATGCTGGTTTTGCACATTATAACCTAAAAATGGGTTCTGTTGATATCGCAGGGATTAACGAGAAGAAGGAGGATGAAGCAGATCATTTACCAGAGGTGCCAGGTTTATATGACGAATACGTGAGAGATGGCTATATTCCTGCAGAACAGGCTGAAGGAGGATATACAAATTCGTTGAAATTTGGATTGGTAGCTGATACTCGTGATAAGGAAGCTAATCCTAATAAGGGAATCTGGGCAGAGGCATTTGTCGTTACGGCCCCTGGTTTTATTGGCAACAAGAGCCCGTATACTGGTGTAATTGTTACTTACCGTCAATACCTACCAATCATACATAATAAACTTACATTTGCTTATCGCCTAAATTATCAATCAACTATATCGGGATCAATACCATGGTATATGATGGTGTATAAGCCTGATACTTACGTGTCGTGGAATGGATTGGGTGGATCAAAAACTCTTCGCGGAATAATGAGAAATCGCGTTGTTGGCGAAGGAGCTGTTCTTGGTAATTTCGAAATCAGATGGAAATTTGCAAACTTTAAGGTTGGAGGCCAGAATTTGTACCTGGCACTATCACCATTTGTTGATGCTGCAAAGATTACAAAAAAATATGCCTTGCAACCAGATATTTCTGGTGATGCTGACGGAATTCACATGAGCTATGGTGCCGGATTGCACATTGCGTTAAATGAGAATTTTATTGTTGCTGTTGATTATGGAATGGCTGCAGATAAGCGTGATGGTACTTCAGGATTATATATTGGACTGGATTTTTTATTCTAGGGAATAGCTGAAGAAAATATTATTAAGCCTGTTGGGATAATGTATCCTGACAGGCTTTTATAATTTTTCAAGTGCTCGTAAAAAAGCCATTTTACAACATACCTCGAAACACTTTATTTCTTGCTGTCGAGCATCTCCCCTCTGATTACGAAGATCTACTCCAACATCGTATTGAGAACCAACTTTTTCACCCGTAGCAAAAAATCCTTCAGCCATTTTCAAAAGATTTTTGTCTGAATCATAAAGCTGAATTCTGCAACGCATCTTAACTACCTTAATAGTAGCTTGTCCTGCAGTACCTGCCATCTGACCTGGTGGAATTTGTCCAATATCCTTCAAAATGATTCTCAAATATCTTTCTGAACGTTTAGATTTAACCGCTTTGCCTAACGACATAACCGGAATTCCATAAACATTTGCTTTGATGTTAGCTAAATGATCAATTGATTCAATAGGGAAATTGTCTTCTTCAAACTCATTTATGAAAAAATCTATCAGAACTGGATACATCTCCTCATGTGCCCTTGATTTGCCCTTGGTGCCGTAGAGTTTGAGATACTCTTTAGTAGACAGGTCACCCTGGTCGTTATTTAATTTGAAGTCGAGACTAAAGTTGAAGATTGCGATTGGATCATCATTTGTATTCTGTGCAATAATTTGACCACTAAATATAATGAGAAGGCTAATCAAAACTGATGATTTCATAATAAGTCTGTTTTGGCTATCTAAATTTAGTAAAGAGCTGTGAATTATCAAGACTTTTTTCTCAAATGTGCAGATATTCGTTCAGCAACACGTTTTGCATGGATATCTTGAAGACAAAGAAAAGGATGAGATTTTAGCTTGCATTGTTCTTTTCCAAACACAGAACACGGACGACAATCGAGACTAACAGTTGGGGAGATCATGTCTTCTGGTAGTTGAAAAGTAGGCCTGAAACCTATATCCGGATGTGTGCCACCCCAAATTGAAATCACCGGAATGCCCAGAATGTCAGCCAAATGCATATTTGCAGAGTCCATGCTTACCATTAAATCTAATTGGCTTATTGTAGTGATTTCTTCAATTGCACTAAGTTGACCGCAAGAATTTTTGATGTTTGAGCCTTTAAGAAGAGAAGCTTTCTGGAATTCAGCTTTTGACCCAAAGACATAGAATTGTATATCCCATGATTGATTCAGAACACTGATTAGCTCAACGAAATTATCTGGCGACCATGATTTTGAAGCATGTCTTGCAAAAGGAGCTATGCCAATATGAAAAGAGTGATTTGATTTTTTGATTGAAACACTATCTGCAATAATACGTTTGTCTGGCTTTTTCAAGGAAAACTTAAATCCGGCTTTCTCAAAAACTCTCAGATACTGTTCCATTGTACTTAATAGAACCTCTCGTTTTCGGCCAGAGATATAATCCCTTTTAATCTTTCTGTTTTTATGTAGCTTATGAGTATTGAGTTTACCTATACGGAAGAGGGAATTTAATAATTGAGTACGTAATACATTATGAAGATCAATAAGTAAATCAAACTTACCTTCGGATTTCAGTCTTTTGAAGATCTTATAAGTCCCTATTACTCCCTTGTATTCCTTTTCGATATCCAGGCTAATTACTCTCAGTCGCTCGTGCTCAGGGAAGTAGCTAGAAAAGCGATTACGAGTGGCAAATACTATAGTTAGTTCCGGGTATGCTTCTAATGCCCCCATAATCACAGGGATAGTAATTAAAACATCTCCAAAAGAAGAGAATCGATATATTAATATCCTGCTACGCATTAATAGTCGTGATATGATTTTTCCTCAAAATAATCAGATCCGGTGATCTGGTTAATCTTTTGCTTGATAATCGCTCTGATATCGTTTTTGTGGTATACTTCCCGGGCAGTTTGAACAAACTTTTCATCGAAGCTTCCACTACTTTCAAAATTTCTTATTCTATCCTCGATATCCCACAACGCTTCATTTATCTCTTTTAATTGCATATACTCAGACTGACACAATGGTAGTATTTCTGATGCAGCTTGCTTGATCATGCTCAGTTCATTGTTAATATTCCTGAGTTTTTCTGCTGATCTAATACGCTTAGATTTTATCTCTAGTATGCATAGCTTATCAATAAGCTCTCCATTGGAAACTTCAATTTTCATATTTGAAAGGTATAATTATTTTCATATTATTAACAATTTTTTGTGGCATAGAGGATTTAAGACATGTATTTTTGTACAGTAATTTCAATTTGATAAATGAAATATATGAATAACAAAATATTACTGCTTTTTGCCTTTTGTCTATTTTCCATTACTGGTAAAGGGCAAATGGTAACAGGTACCGTTTTTGAAATAAGAGATAGTTCTGAAATAAGTCTTCCAGGGGTTAATGTGTATTGGGCAGATTCTGAAATTGGAATTGCAAGTGATGAGAATGGGAACTTTGAATTGTTTAAACCATCTAAGTATCATAAACTGGTATTTAGCTTTGTTGGATATGAGAGTGACACTATTACTGTTGATAATATTGAACAGAAAATCAAGATGGTATTAACTGCAGCAAAGACCCTTGATGAAGTTCAGATTATTCGGAGAAGTATGGGCACTCACATTGACCGGCTGAATCCAATAATGACTGAAAATATTACTGGTGCTGAACTCTGTAAAGCGGCTTGTTGCAATTTGGCCGAGAGCTTTGAAACCAATGCCTCAGTTGATGCCTACTACTCTAATGCCGTGACAGGAGCAAAGCAAATACGTCTTCTGGGTTTGGATGGAGCTTATGTTCAGTTACTTACTGAGAATATACCTACTCTTCGTGGTTTGGCATCACCTTACGGCTTAGGGTATATTCCTGGTGCTTGGATGGAAGCTATCCAGATCTCCAAAGGAACAGCCTCAGTGAAAAATGGTTACGAATCGATAGCCGGACAAATTAATATCGAATACCTGAAGCCAAATACAGCGGATAAGTTTTTTGTTAATGTTCTGGCAAATGATGCAGGCAAAAGAGAAACTAATATTGTGGGATCTGCAAATCTTAATAACAAATTGAGCACTCTTATACTTGCCCATGTTGAAGATAATTCACAAATAGATGATCATCAGGCAGATGGATTTATGGATCACCCATTTCTAAGACAGTATAACCTGCTGAATCGTTGGTTTTACGGAACTGAGCATATTCATTTGCATGTAGGTTTGAAAGCTTTGATTGAAAACCGGACTACCGGACAAGTGGATTTTGAAAGAGGGCAGGTTAGGGATATTGATAATCCGTATGGGATAGGAATCGATACTGATAGATATGAAGGGTTTATGAAGCTAGGATATACTTTTAATAATGACAAAAACTCAAGCTTTGGATCAATCTTTTCTTTATCGAATCACAATCAGGAGGCTTTCTTTGGGATAAGGGATTATTCTGGTGAACAGCTTAACTATTACATGAATCTCATGTTTCAAACTGATTTCATAAATGAATCTAATACTATTACAGCAGGTTATAGCTTGAATTATGATGATTATGTTGAGAAACTTGATCAAACAGAATACCTCAGAACAGAATTGGTTCAAGGTGTTTTTACCGAATATGCATATAAACACGATGATGATTTCATTCTGCAGGCTGGCTTGAGACTTGATTATCATAATCTTTACGGACTCCTTTTTACTCCAAGAGTTCATGCACGATATAGCATTTCAGAACATACAATATTCAGAGCAGCTGCTGGTAAAGGTTACCGCACTCCTAATGTTCTCGCTGAGAATAATCACTATTTGGCCAATTCAAGGAGAATTATTATTGCTCCAGATTTACGCCAGGAAGAAGCCTGGAATATTGGTTTGAATATGACACAATATTTCTCAGTTGGCCCAAGGCAGCTAACCGCAAACCTGGAGGTTCATCGTACCTCGTTTGTTAATCAGATTATTGTTGACCTTGATTCAAGTGTTGATGAAGTGAGCTTCTATAACCTTGATGGAGAGTCTTTTGCAAATAACTATCAAATAGAGTTAGCGTATGAGATTGTTAAGGGCTTAGATGCCAGAACCGCCTTTAGATACAGTGATGTGCAATTTAGCTTACAAGGAGACCTTGTTGAAAAACCATTAATGAGTAAGTATAAAGGACTAATTACTCTTTCTTATGCTACACCATTAAAAAAATGGCAGTTTGATCTGACTAATCAATTTAATGGTCCTGGTAGAATCCCTTCCACATCAGCGAATCCTACAGAATATCAAATGGAAGATTCTTTTGATGCTTATACAATTATCCATGCTCAAATTACGAAATATTTCAAAACATGGAATATATATATAGGAGCTGAAAATTTAACAAATTTCACGCAGGAGTATCCTGTATTAGCTGCAGATCAACCGTTTGGTGAGTATTTTGATGGATCAATGATCTGGGGTCCTTTGCATGGCAGAAAATTCTATATTGGGATTAGATATGGTATCAGCAGAGATGAAAATTAGACACATAGTATCGTTATAATTAAATTTATTGGAAGTGATGAAAAAATTTATTCTATTATTATCGTTCAGCTTAGCGCTAGTTTCTATTAGCTTGAGTGTAAATGCACAAGAAAAGAAAGAAAAGAAAGAAAAGAAAATCGAAACAATGGTATGCTGGGCATCAGTAGATTGTGAAGGATGCGTTGCCACCATTAACAAGAACATCGCTTTTGAGAAAGGAGTTAAGGATCTTAATGTTGACTTGAAAACCAAATTAGTAACTATTAAGTACCGAAAAGATAAGACGTCTCCGGAAAAACTAGAGAAAGCAATAATTGCTCTTGGCTATAAGACTGAGCTTATTAAAGCAGATAAAACAAAAAAATCTGACAATAAGAAAGTCGTTAAGACAAAGAAATAGGCTTTAGGATTTGGCAGCTTCAATAATTATGTATAATTATGCACTGTAATTGTAAATATATACATAATGGAGCGCGTCTATCGTTTAGAGTTAATAAAGGAGTTATTAGGAAAAAGAACAATTTCTAATCATGATGAGCTGCAGTCAGAACTGCTAAAGCAGGGTGTCAAAGTTACTCAAGCAACTCTTTCAAGAGACTTAAAAACACTACGAGTATCCAGAGTCACCGACAAATTAGGGAAATCGCGGTACGTTTTACAAGATCCGGGGACTTCTCAGTTCATCGATAAAGAATTACCTGATCACTTATCTGGTGTGATTTCTATTGAATTTAGTGGACAGCTAGGAGTAATAAATACTATTCCGGGTTTTGCTAATGCAGTAGCTTATTACATTGATCAAGTGAGCATTCCCGAGATTATGGGAACAATTGCTGGAGACGATACGGTTCTACTAATTGCAAGATCAGGAGTATCATCTAATCAGTTAGCCGGAATCCTAAGCAAAACGTTTCCGAGTATTATTAAGAAATTCATTTAATTTTTTCGTTAAAAAGGGTTAAGCCGAAGTTTGGCTTGGGATAGAAATATATAATTCATGAATAATTATGCAAAAGAAAGTAATATTAGCTTATAGTGGGGGATTAGATACCTCTGTTATACTAAAATGGTTGTCTTTGAAAGGATTTGAAGTCATTTGTTATGTTGCAGATGTAGGGCAAGATGATGATTTTGAGGCAGTAAAACAGAAAGCTTTGCACACTGGTGCATCAAAAGTTTATGTTGAAGATTTGAAGGAGGAGTTGGTAACTGACTATGTCTTTCCAGCTTTGCGTGGTAATGCCTTGTATGAAGGCAGGTACTTGTTGGGGACTTCAATTGCTCGACCTATAATCGCTAAACGTCAGGTTGAAATTGCAATAAAGGAGAATACTAAATATGTTTCTCATGGTTCTACAGGAAAGGGTAACGATCAGGTTCGCTTTGAGTTTGCTTATTATGCTTTATTGCCAGATGTTCAAATTATTGCACCATGGAAAGATCCAGAATTTTTAAGTTTGTTTAAAGGTCGTACCGACATGCTTAACTATGCAAAGGAGCATAATATTCCTGTTTCAGCCACTTTGAAAAAATCGTATTCTGAAGATGATAATCTTATACATATTAGCCATGAGGCCGGAATCCTAGAAGACCCGGCAGTTGAGTGTCCGTTAGAAGTCTATTCAAAAACAGTATCTCCTTTTGATGCTCCTGAAAAGCAAACAAAAATCAAAGTATTTTTCGAGAATGGCACCCCTGTTAAAATCGACAACCTTGAAACGGGTGAAAGTGTTACAGGGGCTCTTGAGTTATACACTTATGCCAATAAAATTGCAGCTGAGAACGGTATTGGTCGATTGGATATGGTTGAAAATAGATATATTGGTATCAAGTCCAGGGGTGTTTATGAAACACCAGGTGGATTTCTTCTTTGGGAGGCGCATAGAGACCTTGAAGGAATAGCAATGGATAAAGAAGTTATGCATATCAGGGATATGTTAATCCCAAAATTCTCAGAGATAATATACAATGGCTTGTGGTTCTCACCTGAGATGGATTTCTTAATGAGCGCTTTTAATAAGAGTCAAGAAGTTATTACTGGCGAAGTAACTATGGTGCTATATAAGGGTAATGCCATCTCTGTAGCAAGATATTCGCCTTATTCTTTGTATGATCAGGATCTGTCGTCAATGGAGATTGAGGGCGGATTTGATGCAACTGATACAAAAGGATTTATTAATATTAGTGCAATTCGTTTGAAGGCTCACCATCTTGTATTAGGACAAAATTCTCCTTATGATTGGCGGCCTGCAATCTTACCTGATTAATTAATAGTTATGAAACTTTGGGAAAAAGGGTATAATCCAGATAAGCAAATAGAAAATTTTACTGTTGGGAAAGATCCCATTCTGGATATGGAACTGCTGCCTTACGATATTCAAGGAAGTATTGCTCATGCAGCAGTTTTGTGTGATGCAGGAGTTCTGAAAATAAATGAAAAAGAGGAGATTGTTTCTGCCTTAGAAGACCTCCATAGCTTATGGTCAGGAGGTAAGTTTTCTATCAAGACAGAAGATGAGGATGGACATACTGCAATTGAAAACTACTTAACTGAAAAACTGGGTGATCTTGGAAAGAAAATACATACAGCCCGAAGCAGGAATGATCAGGTTATTACAGCTATGCGGCTATACGAAAAAGATCAACTGAATTTGATTGCCCAGAAATCAAAAATTCTGATAAATAATTTTGAGGCATTTTCGAAAACATATATGACGGTGCCTATGCCTGGATTTACGCATACAAGAAAAGCTATGCCGTATTCAGTGGGGGAATGGGCTCAAGCCCATGGCGATGCTCTTATGGATGATTTGAAGCTACTCAATGTTGTACAAGATATTATTGATCAGAATCCTCTTGGAACCGGCGCGGGGTTTGGTGTTCCGTTTCCACTAAATCGGGAGATATCTACTGAAATTCTGGGGTTTTCAAACGTGATGAGAAACTCAGTTTATGCTCAAAATAGTCGTGGCAAATTTGAAGGAGAAGTTCTTCAAGCATGCACTGCTATTCTGATGACACTCAATCGGTGGGCTTCAGATCTAATTCTATTTACTATGCCAGATTTTGGATTTTTCGCTTTAGCCGATGAATTAACTACTGGTTCCTCCATAATGCCACATAAAAAGAATCCTGATGTACTTGAGCTTATAAGAGCATCCGTACATCAGCTTATTGCGTGCCAAACACAGGTTCAGAATATCAGTTTGAATCTGATCTCTGGATATCATAGGGATATTCAGCTAACTAAAGAACCAGTTATGACAGGTTTGCAATCTACTTTAGATTGTCTTATTGTGGCATCAAAGGTAATTGATGGTTTATCCGTCAATAAGGATAAGCTTCAAGATTCAATGACTGATGATTTGTATAGTGTGAAAAAGGTATACGATTTGGTTAGGAAGGGTATTCCTTTCAGGGAAGCCTATAAAATTATTGCCAGTAAACTATTCAGCTAATTCCTTTTTGAAAATATCTGCAATAGATCGATAATCCGCAACTCTCACACTTAGGTTTACGAGCTTGACATACATAACGCCCGTGAAGAATCAGCCAGTGATGTGCAATTGGCCAAAGCTTCATGGGAATGTTTTTTGTT